>JBGPIG010000080.1:0-10008 GCA_041484745.1 Nitrospirota bacterium
CCCGATCTCAAGCATCGATCGGTACTTTTATCGTCAACGGATCCAGATGCTCCTGGCGAAACGCCCGATCTCAAGCAGCGATCGGTACTCCCATCGTCAACGGACCCAGATGCTCCCAAAAAGGAGGCTCCCGGGGCAGATGAACAGGTCCGGGAGTATTTGGACATCATTAAGAGCGAGGTGGAGACCTCCCTGCGGATCATATCGGACCTGCTGGATTTTTCGCGCACGAGGCCGCCCCAGGGGCATTCGGTTCCTGTTGCCGCAATCATCGGCAAAGGCCTCGGTGCTTGCACTATCCCGGGCAACGTCACGGTAGTGACCGATCTGCAGGAAACGCTTCCGCACGTCAAAGTCGATCCCCTCCAGATGGGGCAGGTATTTCAGAACCTTGTCGTCAACGCCGTCCAGGCGATGCCGAAAGGGGGCGACCTGCGCGTGAGCGCGCGGAGAGTTCGTAGTATGGAGTTCGGAGTCGGGAGTAGTAATAATAGTTCGGAGACAGGAGCTGGAAGTTCGGAGCAAAATATAGAAAAACGAAACTCTGAACTACGAACGCAGAACTCCGAACTCGACACTGATTTCATCGAAATCAGCGTAGCTGACACCGGCGAAGGGATTACTCCCGAGAACATGAAGAAGCTCTTCCAGCCCCTCTTTACGACCAAAGCGCGGGGGATCGGCCTGGGGCTGTCGGTCTCCAAGAGGAATGTAGAGGCCAACGGAGGCACGATAACCGTGAAGAGCGGACAGGGTGAGGGGACCACATTTACCGTGCTGTTGCCGATCGGGCTTGAAGGCGGCAAGAATAGAGGGGAATACGGTGAACGTATTAGTTGTGGATGATGATCGGCGAATGGTCAAGACCATCTGCGATATCCTGACGGTGCATGGTCACGTTGCCATGGCGGCATATACCGGCAAAGAGGCTGTTGAAAAATTGCGGACGGGACGTCCCGATTGTGTGTTGATGGACATAAAAATGCCGGGGATCGACGGCGTCGAGGCCCTCAGGACGATCAAGCAAGCGTCGCCCGAGCTGCCCGTTATTCTCATGAGCGCCTATGCAACCGACGAGCTGGCCGTGGAAGCAAAAAAGCGGGGGGCCTATGCGGTGCTGACCAAGCCGTTCGATATCCAGATGGTCCTTTCCTTTCTCTCTCTGCTCAGGCGCGAGGAGAGCATTCTCGTTGTCGATGACGACCCCCTTTTTTGCAAGACCCTGACCGACATCCTGCAGGCGAGGGGCTGCCGCGTGCAAAGCGAAGAGGACCCCGTCAAGGTGCTTGACCACATGGAAAAAGAGTATCAGCTGGTCGTGGTCCTTGATATCAAACTGGGCGATACGAACGGCCTGGACGTGTTGAAGGCCATCCGCGCAAAATATCCGACGAAGCCCGTGATCCTGATCACCGGCTACGGAGAGGAGATGGCGGAATCGGTCCAAAAAGGGCTTCAGATCGGCGCTTATACGTGTCTTTATAAACCGCTGCCGGATGAATCACTGATCAGCGTGATCGCGGAAATCCGGCGAAAGAAACTGGGCGCCGTACTCGGGGAATCTTTTGAAAACGCGCCGGACGCTCGGTGAACGACCGCATCGACATCTCACCGGAGACAATGCACCGATTATCATGAGGACAGGATGGATAAACCGGTAATCTTGATCATTGATGACGACCCTAATCTGCGAAAGACCTTGTCCGATATTCTCGGGGCCAAGGGCTATGAACCGCTTGCCGCGAAAGACGGAACAGAAGGGCTGGCCCTCTTTCAACAAAGGCGCGTTCATGCGGTCCTGATAGACCTCAGGCTTCCAGATATATCCGGACTTGATGTGCTGTCCAGGGTGAAAGCCGGCTTTCCCTCTACGGAGGCAATTATCCTCACCGGGAATGCCACCCTTGATTCCGCCATTGAGGCGACGAACAAGGGCGCCTTCTCCTATCTTCAGAAACCCTACGAGATCGACCAATTGCTGATGCACATCAGACATGCTCTTGAAAAACAGGAAGCGGCGGATAAGATCAGGCGGTATCAGGAACATCTTGAAGAGCTTGTCAGGGAGAGAACAAGAGCGCTCGAGTCGGCCAGGGACGCCGCCGAGGCGGGCAGCCGCGCCAAGACCGAGTTTATCATGAACATGAGCCATGAAATACGGACGCCGCTCAATTCCATCATAGGATTTTCAGAAGTTCTTCTGGATGAACTGACCGGTAAGCTGAATGAAAAGCAAAAAGAGTATGCAGACAATATTCTCAGCAGCGGCAGAGTTTTGTATGATCTTGTTTTGAACGTTCTCGATTTTTCGGATGTGGAGTCGGGCGTGATGGAACTGCAGGCGATCCGGTTCTCCGTCAGGGACCTGCTCAATTCATCCATGGCAGTGGTGAAGAATGACATCGCAGCGCGTACCATGGACTTGGGCCTTGGAATGGACCCCGAAGCCGATATCGAGATAGACGCGGACCCGATAAAAATCAAACGTATTCTGGTCCATTTGTTGGGCAATGCCGTGAAGTTTACGCCGGAAGGAGGCTCCGTGCGGGTTACCGCACGCTTGACGAGGGACGAGGGACGAGGGACGAAGGTCGAAGGCGTCCTTCGTCTTCGTGAGCAGAGCGAACGATCGGCTATCGTCTCTCGTGAACAGTTCGATTGTCCTTCGTCTATCGTTATCAGCGTAGCTGATACGGGCATCGGTATCAAGCCCGAGGACATGCCGAGGCTATTCAAGGAATTTACGCAGCTCGAGGCGCCTATGAGAAAAAAGTACAAAGGCACGGGGATGGGACTTGCATTGACAAAAAAGCTGGTCGAGCTTCACGGGGGGAAGATATGGGCGGAGAGCGAATTCGGCAGAGGAAGCAGGTTCAGCTTTGCGATACCGGTGAATCGGAAGACCACGGCAAGAGAATAGGCTAAAGCGCGGTCTACTGTTACAGGTTTATGGAAAATGAGAGATAAAGCAGGGGGGCATTTATGATTACGGCAAGTCCGAGAATTCTCTGCGTTGATGATGAGACGGCGAATTTACATCTACTGCAGTCCATTCTTATACCCAGGGGCTATGAGGTGATCACCGCTTCAAACGGCAGAGAGGCGCTCGAAAAACTCAGGGCAAATAAGGTGGCGGTCGTGCTCCTGGATGTGATGATGCCTGAGATGGACGGTTTTGAGGTATGCCGGGAGATCAAAGACAACAGGAGATACAAGAACATACCGATAATCATGATCACGGCATTAAGGTCCAAGGAAGACCGGATCCGGGGGATCGAGGCGGGGGCGGAGGAGTTCCTGTCAAAGCCCTTTGATCAGGCGGAGGTGCTCGCCAGGATAAAAATGCTGCTCAGGGTGAAGGAGCTGAACGACAACCTCACCGACGCGTATGAGAATATTACCCGTTTGACGAATATCGGAGAGGACATTATAAAAACGTTCAATCCCCTCGATTTCGATTTCAAGTCGAAGATCGACGGCATGGTCGGCCAGATCATAAGGCAAAAAGGCGAAATGATGGAGAAACCCCGGATCGTCCTTGTCCGCATCCTGAATGAAAAGCACAACCATGAGTGGTATCGCTATGAATTCATACTCAATCAGGTTGAGAGAATAGAGTTTTCCCTGGATATCCAATTGAAACTGCCCAAAACGGAGGATTCGAAACTTCTATTTTACAATGAGGCTGTGATGGAAGGCCCGATGTTCCATTCCTTCAGCGAAAAACTCAGGGCCTACCAGATCACGCCGAGGAACATGGTTTCCTATATGAGCAACAGTCTCAGCATCTTTGCCCTCAATTACGACAGGGACGTCACCGCATATGACGCCGCGGTCCTGAACAGCATCGTCATGCAGACCCTGTTCCTGAAATCGCTTTCATCGCAGATAAAAGAGACCGAAGACGCCTTTGAATACACTGTTCAGTCCCTTGCGAGGGCCTCGGAGGTAAATGACGAGGACACGGGAAAACATATCATACGGGTCGGTCTGTACTGCGCCCTGCTGGCAAAAAGGATGAATAAACCCGCCGGTTTCGTGCATGATATCCGCATCCAGGCCGCGTTGCACGACGTCGGAAAGATCCATATTCCCGCGGTCATCCTGAAAAAGCCGGATGAACTGTCCGCCGGGGAATGGATCGTAATGAAACAACATCCTATTTTCGGCGCGAAGATCATCGGCGACCATCCTTGGTTCAGGATGGCGAAAGCGATAGCCCTTACTCATCATGAAAGATGGGATGGGACCGGCTATCCCAATGGGGTCTACCAGGAGAATATTCCCCTTGAGGGCAGAATAATCGCCATTGCCGACCAATATGACGCCTTAAGAAATGCGCGGGTATATAAAGAGGCCTTTAGCCACAAGACCGCCTGTGAGATACTGACGAAGGGGGACGGTCGGACCCTGCCGAAGCATTTCGACCCGTTGCTGCTCAAGGCGTTTATGGACCTGTCTCCCAAATTCGAGGAAGTGTACGCAACATATAATGGATAAGGCTGCCGGCATCTGATTCGAAATAACGGTGTTCCGCTCATTGCCGGAGAAGCAAACGGGAAGAGAAGCGGCCGAGGGGAGGGGGAGGAGATATACTATGACTTCAAAAATCCTGGTCGTGGAGGACAATCCCACGAACAGAGCGATGCTGAAAGATGTTTTGAATTATTACGGATATGAAGTTATTGAGGCAAAAGACGGAGCAGAAGGGGTCCAATTGGCCAGGGAGTATATGCCCCAACTGATACTTATGGACATACAAATGCCTGTTATGGACGGTTTTGCCGCAACAAAAATGTTGAAATCCGATCCGCAAACAAAGAACATCAAGATTGTTTCCCTTTCCGCTTATTCCTCAAACGAGGCCGAGAACGATTTTCTCAAGGCGGGGTTCGATGATGCCATCTCGAAACCCATAGATATACGACAGCTGCCCGACTTGGTGAAAAAACATATGGGTTGATGGGAGGACCATGGTCGCGACAAAACCGATAATACTCTGTGTTGATGATGAGGCGAGTAACCTTAACCTCCTTGAAGCGCTGCTTGTTCCGAGAAATTATGAAGCGATCAAAGCCGTGAACGGGAAGGATGCTCTCAAGCGGATTGCGGAACAAAAAATCGATCTCGTCCTGCTGGATGTCATGATGCCGGAGCTCGACGGCTTCGAAGTATGCCGTATGATCAAAGGAAATGAGCATTACCGGAATATCCCGGTTGTCATGATAACGGCATTGACGTCGAGAAATGACCGGGTCAAAAGTATCGAGTCGGGCGCTGATGACTTCATATCCAAACCCATAGATTCGACGGAGGTCCTGGCGCGGATCCGGATGCTCCTGAAGATGAAGGACCTCAATGACGATCTCAACAGCGCATACAGGTCCGTTACCAAAATGGTGGGTTTTGGAGAGGCTATGGTTCTGTCCTTCGATCCGATGAACTTCGATTTTTTGTCCAGGATCGACGGCATCGTCGGGCATATTTTGCGGAAGCGGAATGAAGCGCCCGGCAATCCGGAGGCTGTCATCCTGGGTTATCTTGATGTGGATAATACCTGGCAATGGTATCAGTTCGACTCCGTATTCCGTGACTTGCACAGGACATGGATTAAAGTCAATTTGTGCCCGGACTTGCGCATATCCCCGGACAGCAATCCGTACATCTTTTATCATAATGAAGGGGGCCTTGAACACTCGATGTTTTATCCTTTTATTCAGCGATTGAGATCGATGTCGATACCCGTTACGAACATGGTTTGTTTTTTGAGCGGGAGTTTCTGCATCGCGGCATTGAATTACGGGAAGGTCGTTTCACACTATGATGCCGAGGTGCTGAACAGCATTGTGATGCAAAGCCTGTTTTTAAAATCCCTCGGCGCGCAGGTAAAAGATACGGAGAATGCCTTTGATTATATGGTTTTTGCCCTTGCGCGGGCCGCGGAGGCGAATGACGAGGACACGGGTAACCATATTCTGCGGGTCGGCGAGTACTGCGCGATCGTGGCGAAAGAACTCGGCATGTTCGAGAAGTTCGTCGATATTATCCGTATCCAGGCGACGCTGCACGATGTGGGAAAGATCCACGTCCATCCGGACATCCTGAAAAAGCCCGGAAGGCTGATGCCCGGGGAATACGATGAGATAAAAAAACACACTCAGACCGGCGCACGGATCCTGGGCGACCACGTGAGGCTGACCCTGGCGAAAAAAGCGGCGCTGTCTCACCACGAGCGATGGGACGGGAGCGGGTATCCGTATGGTTTGAAAGGCGATCAGATCCCGATTGAAGGCAGAATATTGAATATCGCCGACCAGTATGACGCTTTACGAAATAGGCGGGTATACAAACCCGGCTTCGATCACGCGAGAACATATCAGATCATCACGGAAGGCGACGGAAGGACCATGCCTCACCATTTTGACCCGCAGGTGCTCCAGGCTTTCAGGAAAACGGCCCTTCAGTTCGAAGCGGTGTATGAAAGGATGAAGGGATGAGCCGATGACGCTGATTTCCGACCCGATCGGCATCACGCGGTCATTGACAAACAAAAGGCCATTATGTTATAGTGCGCCCGTTGTCGCTGTGAAGCCGTGTGGCCCTTACCTGCGAGTCAAGAGCGATACGTTGTTTTATCCGCGATAAGCGGATAGTGGGTCCTCCCTCATGGAAAAAATACTACTCATACTAATGCTGATGTCCTTCGCCGGGTGCGCCGCGAAAGAGCCGCCGTTCGACGCTGTGGCTTCGTTCAAAGAAGCCGAAGAGAGCATGCGCAATGAATCCTTTGAGAAAGCGCGCAAAAACTACCAGGCGATCCAGGAAAAATCACCGGACAAGAGCTACGATGCGGTCCTGATGCTCAGGATAGCCGACACCTATTTCGGCGAGGAGAAATACAGCGAGGCCCTGGTAGAGTACCAGGCTTTTCTGAACTATCACCCCGTAAACAAGGATGCGGCTTACGCCCAGTACCAGATCGCGATGTGCAACTACGATGAACTCACGACCCATGACCGGGACCCCGCGCCCGCTCATGCCGTGGTGAAGGAGATGCGCAAGCTTCTCGAAAAATACCCGAAGAGCGGCTACGAAGAACAGGCAAAAAAATATATTTCCCTTTGCACGGACTGGATCGCGGAGTATGAGCTCTATGTCGCGCGGTTCTACCACAAAAAGGAATCGTACAAGGCCGCGGCGGGCCGCTGCGAAAAACTGCTGAAGGATTATGCGGGCTCGCCCGCTGAGAAGGACGCGCTCTACTACGCCGGTCTGTCGTATATGGAACTCGGCGAACGCGATCAGGCGCGGACCAAGTTCGAAGAGCTTGCCCTGAAATATCCGGCCATGAAGGAAAAGGCCCTGGCCCACTTGCAGAAACTGTAGGAACCATGAAATATTACCCTGCGTACCTGGATTTGCGCAAGCGTCCCTGCCTCGTTATCGGCGGCGGCGCCGTGGCCGAGCGCAAGACGCTCTCCCTCATTGAAGCAGGGGCCGACATAACCGTCATAAGCCCGACCCTCACACCGAAACTGCATGCCCTCTCCGCGTCCGGCGCAATCACTCATCTGACAAAAAACTTCGAAGAAAAGGACGTGGCCGGCGCGTTCCTGGTGATCGCGGCGACCGATTCGCCGGCGGTGAACAGCCGCGCCGCGCTCGTGTGCGGGAAGAAACAGGTGCTGGTGAATGTGGCCGTGCCGCCCGAGCAAGGAAGCTTCATCGTGCCTTCGGTTGTGGAGCGCGGAGAGCTTCTGATCGCCGTGTCCACGAGCGGGGCAAGCCCGGCGTTGTCGAAGAAAATACGGCGGGAGCTCGAAGAGAAATACGGCCCCGAGTACGGGCTCTTTCTCGGTAAGCTGTCGGTGATGCGCACTCGCATCCTGGAAGAGGTCCCTGACGAACATTCACGGAAAAAGGTGTTTCAGGCGATCGTGGACTCCGATGTCCTCGATCTGCTGCGGCAGGGGAATACACACGAGGCAGAGCAACGCATAGCGAAGCTTTCGGGATTGAACGACGGACGGAGAAATAAACCTCACCCGGACAAGCCGGAACCAAAAGATTAAAGCTAAAGGCGTCTCTCGCAATGGCCTATGAAAGAAAAGCGGCCACTTAGCACTTCCGCAAAGGACGCCAAGAATATCTTAAGTCTTGGGTTTAAAAACGAATCGATTGGCCTCTCTTTGCGAGCTTGGCGTCTTTGTGGGAAAATTTCTAGCCGTTTTGCGAAGAAATTGATTCCCGAGTAACTACTGTGCCGTCGCAGGGATTAGCGTGTGCGCCCGTTGACGACCACAGGGTGCGCACTTCTTTCTTTACGTCCGCGGCCCCATGTGATACTATACCTGCCTGTGAGTCCTCTAAAACCTACGATTATTCCCCGTTCTGAACACGACATCTCGCGCAAGTGGATCAGCCCCAATGCCGTCCGGGTCCTCTACAAGCTTAAAGAGCGTGGATACTTCGCCTACCTCGTGGGCGGGGGCGTGCGCGACCTGCTCCTGGGCCGCGAGCCCAAGGACTTTGATATTGCAACGGATGCCACGCCGGGCGAGATCAAAAAAGTCTTCCGCAACTGCCGTCTCATCGGCCGCAGGTTCCGCCTCGCGCATATCCACTTCCATGATGAGATCATCGAAGTCGCCACCTTTCGGTCCATGGTATCCGACGAGCCCGAGCTCGTGGAAGCTGCATCTGCCGAGCAATCTCCTCCTATCCCGATTCCCGAAGTTGTTCACGGGGGGTCGGATCTTCCTGAAACGCTCTCCCCCCCCGCGGTGCCTGCGGATGGGACGGCGCCGCAGGCCGCAGTCGTTTCTATAAAACCCCGGCCGCCTCGCATGCTCAAGACCGAGGGCGGAATGATCCTCAGGGACAACGTTTTCGGCACGCCGGAGGAAGATGCTCTTCGCCGTGACTTCACGGTGAACGCGCTCTTTTACAGTATCGCCGACTTTTCAGTAATCGACTACGTGGATGGGATGCGTGACCTCGAACAGGGGCTTATCCGCATCATCGGCGACCCGATGGTACGCTTCACCGAAGATCCTGTGCGCATGGTGCGGGCCGTGCGGTTCGCCGCCGTACTCGGGTTCGAGATAGAAAAAATCACGTACCGCGCCCTGTTGGAGCTGAAGGACAGAGTGGCGCTTGCCTCTCCAGCCCGGATGTATGAAGAGGTGCTGAAGCTCTTCCTGCTGGGTGAGGGCGAGAAGACCTATCAATTGTTGAGAAAGAGCGGGCTCTTCGGGGTGATCTTCCCGCGGCTGAATGAGTGGGCGGACACCGAGTCCGACGGGTTCCCCCATATATGGATCGGCAAGGCGCTCGAGTGGGTGGACGCGTGTGTCCAGGCGGGCAGGAAGGTTGAGCCCCATATCCTGTTCGGCCTCATGTTCGGGCAATGTATCGAAGAAAAGGCCGCCGAGTATGCAAAGGCGGGCGCGCCGGCCCTTGATGCCATGACGCGGGCCGTGACCGAGATCATGCTGGAGCAGACGCAGCGGGTGCAGATCCCCAGAAAGATCGGGCTGCCCATGCGCGACATGTACTGGAACCAGCAGCGGTTTGAAAGGCGCGAGGGGAAATATCCACGCTATTTCCTGCGCCGGCCCGGGTTTTCCGACGCTTTCGAGTATCTGCGTTTCACCAGTGAGGCCACAGGCGAGAAAAAAGAGCTCCGTGCCTGGTGGAAGGAATTCATAAAAAGGAATCCCCTTGCGCCGGGAGAGAAAAAAGAGATACAGAAGAGCGCTGAACGGAAAACAAAGCCAAAACGGCGCAGACGGAGAAGGGGCGGGGAAGGCAAGCCCGCAACGCAGAATCCGAAACCGTGAGCAGCTTTTTTCACCGCAGAGGACGCAGAGGTCGCTGTACTCTGAACTTTGTACTTTGTACTCAGAACTTTGAACTCCGAACTCCGAACTATTATGTCCAGACCTCCCCGGTTCTTCATATCCCCTGAACAGGTCATTGACCAGCACATCGCCATAACCGGGGAAG
>JBGPIG010000081.1:0-9675 GCA_041484745.1 Nitrospirota bacterium
CAATAAGGAAGCGAAGATTTCGAGCGGTACCGATATCCCCGTGAGGACGGTAAGCGCTACGGCAAATCCCGGAGCGGGCAGTACCAATACTGCGGCGGTACAGATTATTTCCGCGAGCCTCTCCTTGTCGGTCATCCCCGTAATTACCGACGACAACAGAATTGCCATGATGCTCGGGGTGGAAAAATCGGAGCCCGATTTCTCGCACGCGGTGGATGGAATCCCCACGATTACGAAAAGAAATGCGCGTACCGAGCTGGTCGTGAATAATGGTGAGACCGTGGTGCTCGGCGGCATCCTCACCAAGAGCGAAGGGGAGTCCGAGTCGGGCGTACCGCTGCTTTCCAAGATCCCAATTATCGGCTGGCTCTTCAAGAAGAAGAGCAAGTTCGAGAACGAAGCGGAGCTCATGATCTTCATTACGCCGACGATCGTCAAGGAATAACGACCAACGCCGCGTGCGTCTCCGGCGGCCGCATTTCTTTCTTCTGAAGTTATTACGGTTGACCCCGAAAACAGCGGCACAGGATACCGTGCGGAGCGGGAAAGCAACAGACTTTTTCAGTCCCGGGCCACGCTGATTCAATGAGTTAGCTGTTTCGGGGTTGACACCCTCCCCCCATAGTAGTATAAAAAATCAATGACAACAGACCGACGGGAGTTTATCACAAAGGCGCTCTATGGTTTACTCGCGCTGCTCGGGCTCGGGTTCCTGGTCCCGGCTGTCCGGCTGTTTTCTCCGGTCACCGGCCGCGACAAGGAACTTGCCTTCTTCCCGCTCATCGCGGAAGACGATATCCCGCGATCAGGTGTGAAAAAAGCGGAGCTTACGTTTATCGTCTCGGGCAGGGAACGGAAGTCGCGGGTCTTTATCGTATCGTCTCCTGAGGGACCGACGGTTTTTTCCGCAACCTGTTCTCATCTCGGATGCCTCGTCAACTACAACAGGGAGAAGCGCGAGTTCGTCTGCCCCTGCCATGGCGGTCGGTACGATCTGGACGGGAAGAACATTGCAGGCCCGCCGCCTGCACCGCTCACGCGGTTCCCCCTCAAGATGCAGGACAACACGGTCTATGTCGGAGTTAAAGTCTAAGTATAAAGTACAGGTACACAGTACAGAGTACCGAGTACCGAGTACTGAGTACCGAGTACTGAGTACTGTTTCTTGGAACTACTATGAACCCTCTCGATTATATTAATATCCGTATGGGATTCACGAGCAGGCACCGGAGGGTGATGGACAAAACCGTGCCGGGGTGGATCAACTATTTCACCTGCTTCGGGGGAATAACCTTCACGCTGCTCATGGTCCAGCTTATGACCGGTCTGCTCCTGTCTGTGCACTACACGCCGTCCGAGGCCGAGGCCTATCGAAGCATCCAACGCCTGAACCTGGTCGTGCCGCTCGGCCGACTGCTCCGTGCATCGCACCACTGGGCAGCGAATCTCATGGTAGTTATGGTCGTGCTCCACATGCTTCGGGTCTTCGTGACCGGCTCGTACAAAAATCCGAGGGAGCTGAACTGGGTCGCCGGAGCCATGCTCTTCATGATGACGCTGGCATTCGGATTCACCGGATACCTCCTGCCCTGGGACCAGAAGGCGTACTGGGCCACGGTGGTGGGGACCAACATGCTTGGCTCGGTGCCGCTCATCGGTCCTTCCCTGGCGGCGTTCGTGCGCGGCGGTGTTGAGGTGACGGGTCTGACCCTTCTCCGGTTTTACGGCTTACACGTTCTGTGGCTCCCGGTCCTCACCGGACTTTTCCTGTGGGTGCACTTCCATATCCTCAGAAGGCTGGGAATATCGGGAGGAATGTGATTTGAATGTGCAGTCAGGAGTCAGGAGAACTCTCCACTCAAAAGCATTTTGAAAAACGCGGGGCAGATATGATGGATAGCAAGAGCGAGAAAAAATTCTTTCCCTATTTTCTTTTCGAGATCACGGTCATGGCCCTGCTGGCGGTCGAAGCGGTACTGGTCCTGGCTGTCCTGTTCCCCCCGGTCGTTGGCAGGGAAATAGATTTCTCCGCCCAGTTCAGCCCGCGGCCCGAATGGTATTTTCTCTCCCTCTATCAGCTCACGAAATACTTCCCCGGGCGATGGACATTTGTCGGCGCTGTGCTGCTGCCGGGTCTCGCGTTCAGCGTGCTGCTCCTGGCGCCGTTCCTGGACAGCGGAAAGGCCACTGCCCTTAGGCAGCGGAAGATCGCCGCGGTCATGGGATTTGGTCTGCTTGCCGCAGTCATGGGCTTGACGATTTTATCGCTGCTTTGATGGGAGTCAAATGGGGACAGGGTCAGGATGGCAGGGATCGATTACCAGGGCAATGGCTCCTCCCGATGAGCGGGGGCCGGCAGGGTGAGCAATGAAACAGTTCATTACCATTATTATTCCCAATTATAACGGCGAACAAACAATCGGAAAGTGTCTGGAGTCCGTCTTTGCATTCCCCGATGATGATCGAGAGGTCATCGTTGTTGATGATTGTTCTGACGACCGTTCACCCGCCATCATTAAAAAGTATCCCTGCCGCCTGATTCAACTGGACAAACATGCCGGCGCCTCAGCCGCGAGGAATGCCGGAGCATACAGGAGTAGCGGCAATGTCCTGTTTTTTATCGATGCCGATTGTCTTCTGAAAGAAGACACCCTATCGATCATCCGGAAAAATATTTCCAATCACTCACCCGGGACGGTGATTGGAGGCACCTATACGCCGGTTCCGCACGACCCGGGATTTTTCAGTCTCTTTCAGTCCGTTTTCATCAACTACTTTGAGACAAAAAATTTCACTGATCCCGATTACGTCGCGACACACGCGATGGTTATTCACACCGAAGTCTTCAGAAAGATCGGGGGATTCGTGGAACTCTTTCTGCCGATTCTCGAAGATGTCGAATTCAGTCACCGGCTGCGCACGGCCGGGTACACGCTCCTGGTGGATCCTGAACTGCAGGTCCGGCATATTTTCAACTATACGCTCTGGAAATCGCTGCGCAATGCCGCGAGAAAAACGCATTACTGGATCGTGTATTCCCTGGCGCACAAAGACCTGTTTGCTGATTCGGGAACGGCGTCGAGAGCATTGAAGGTCAGCGGATTCGTCTGGCTGGCGAGCGTCCTGACTGCAATGCTGTCTGGTCTGTCCGGCCGTCGGGAAGTTCTGATGCTTCTTCCCCCGTTGTGGGGGGGCAATCTGTACCTCAACTGGGACCTGTTCAGGGCATTTCAAAAGGCGCGTGATATGCTCTTTGCTTTTCGGGCGGGTATGTATTATACCGTTCTGTATCCGGCGGCTATCTGGGTCGGCGTATGCAGAGGATTGATGCAGTATCATGTCCAGAGCAGGTTGTCCTGCGGGAAAGGTCGCGGCCATCTGTCCTCGGGACCAGAGGGGAAATAGGTACCATGTACTCGCCGTTCAGATATGTCAGGGATATATTCTGGAAGGGAAGACCGATCCACCTCACGTTCTTCGTTACCAGACGGTGTAATTCCAAGTGCCCCTTCTGTTTCTACCTCAGGCCGGAAGATGCCGCTGTGGACACCCGGCCCGAGCTGTCTCTTGCGGAGATCGGGAAGATATCTTCTTCCCTTGGTCGTCTCCTGTGGCTTGCGTTTTCCGGAGGAGAGATCTTTCTGAGAGACGATCTTGTTGAGATCGCCAGGGTTTTTTACCGGAATAACAAACCGGCGATCATGCTGTTCCCCACGAACGGGCTCCTGCCCGATCTGATCCGTGACCGGACAGAGGCGATCGTGCGCTCCTGTCCGAATAGCGTTATCGCGTTAAAACTGTCCCTTGACGGTCTGGGCGAGGCGCACGATAATCTCCGCAACACTGCGGGCAGTTTTGACAAAACACTGAAGACATACCAGGCCATTTCTGGCCTGGTAGACCGGTATCCGAATTTAGAACTGGGAATAAATACTGTCTTTTGTTCAGAAAACCAGAATGCCATGGACGGGATCATTGATTATGTTCGGGGATTGCCGTACGTCAAGACGCACACGATCTCCCTGGTTAGGGGGCGTTTGGCGGACAAGCGTTATGGGGCGGTGGACCAAAAGAAATATCTTGATGCTGTGCTAAAGCTTGAGCAGGGCCTGAAGAACGGACGATCGCCGGTATACCGTTTTCGTGGCGCGCGGACCAAGGCGGCACAGGACATCCTGCAGCGCAGACTTATTCATCGGACGATGCGGGAGAACAGGAGAATGATACCCTGCTTTGCCGGGAGGTTGAATCTGGTCCTGAGGGAGACGGGAGAGGTATTCCCCTGTGAAATGCTCCCGGATTCGTTCGGGAATGTCCGGGACTTTGGATACGATCTGAGAAAGGTTGGGCGTTCAGAGCAGGCGCGTAGGGTGAACTATTCGATTAAGAACAATGAGTGCCACTGCACCCATGAATGCTATTTCATGACCAATATCCTGTTTAATCCCCGTATGTATCCCTCTTTGATGAAAGAATACCTCCAGCTCAGGCCAAAATAACGCACCCACCATTTAAGTTCCTCTTGCGAGCTTACCCTGTGCGGTTGCGTTATTATTCAAGAGCGGCGCCGGCGCTTTATTCTATGTCAAAAGCCTTGAGTTTTTTCCACAGGGTGACTCTGCTCATGCCCAGGTGCTTTGCGGTTAGGGTCCGATTTCCCTTATTCAGGGCCAGTGCCGCGACCAACTTTTTCCGGTCGACCCGCGGTTCTTTTTCCGTTGACCCGTTCTCATGGAAGACATAATCCGGCAGGTTGGTGACTTCGACCGTATCTCTTGTGCACGTGATGGCGCTGTGCTCCAGGGCATTGATAAGCTGCCGAACATTTCCCGGCCAACTGTAGTTCGTAATGATCTCCAATGCTTCGGGACTTATTCGCCGGATATCCTTGCTGTTGATATGGGAGATCTTCTTCAAGTAATGGAAGGCGATGATAGGGATATCTTCAGCGCGGTCCCGTAACGGCGGGACCTTGATCAAAATCGAGTTTATCCGGTAGAGCAGATCTTCCCGGAAGATATCCTTCCTCACCAGCTCGTTCAGATCTTTGTTCGTTGCCGAGATGAGCCTGATGTTCACGGGCACCGGGTTATGGTCTCCAACCCGCTCAATTACCTTCTCCTCGATTACCCGCAGCAGTTTCACCTGCATTATCTTCGGCATATCGCCGATCTCGTCGAGGAAGATGCTCCCGTTATGGGCAGCCTCGAACCTCCCTATCCGGTCGCTCATGGCGCCGGTAAAAGACCCTTTCTTGTGGCCGAAAAGCTCGCTTTCGAGCAGATGATCATTCAGAGCCCCGCAGTTCATGGCAAGAAAAGGCCCCTCTTTGCGTCTGCTGAGCGAATGGATCGCCTGCGCAACGAGGTTCTTTCCCGTTCCGCTTTCGCCGTAAATGAGCACGGGCGCTTCGCTCTCACCCGCGTTCCGGATCTGCTCGAACAATCTTTTCATGGGAGCGCTCTGCCCGAGCAGGCCCATGAACCAGTATTCCTGTCGTAACTCCTGCTTCAGTTCTTCGAGCTCCACTTCCTTCATATAGAGCGAGGTGATGTCCGTCATGGATTCTACGGCGCCGATCATCTCCCCCGTATCATTCTTCAATACTGTGGCGTTCTTCAAAAGGAAGACGGGCCTCCCATCATTGGACCGTATCTGGCACTTTTTGTTTTCGATAGAACCCTCATTAAATATGCCGCAGCGTTTCTGCTTTCCTTCATCGGTTAAAACCATGCAGGTGTCGCTGTCGAGGATGGTGCACTGTTTCCCGATGACCTCTTCTTTTCGATACCCGGTTATTTCTTCCGCAGCCCGGTTAAAGAACTGAATATTCCCCTCCCTGTCTACGATCATGAGGCCGTCTCTCATGGTTTCGAAGACATTTATGAGGAAATTCGGATCGTTGCAGAATTTTTCTAGCATGAATTCTCTTCGCAAATAGATTGCTGAGTAATGCAACGCGTTAATTAGCAGGTTGTTAAATGTTAATTGAACGCCGTTAACGTTAATTAACATTTTAGCGTTTTTTTGTCAATAGAAAATTATAATGATTTATAACATGTTGATATATTGATAATATATTTTTACAATATTTTGGCATCAGCATTGCATTAGAGATAGTACAATAGCACATGGTAAGTATGTAAATTGAATTTATTCGGCTTTATTTTCTTCGGGAGGCAGCATGAAAAAGATATTGATAGCGGTGGATGATACGAAGGGTTCAAAGAACGTATTGTCGCTCTTCCATAATTTTGTCCAGCAACCGGCTGAGGTGGTCCTCCTTCATGTAGCGCGGCTTGAGGGACGGTCCATAATCATTGATATGCTGGGCGACGCAGAAATGTCGACTCTCAAGGAAATGCTCAACGGCACCGATCATCTCGCCGCTTTGGACAAGCGGGCGGACCAGATCCTTGAATTTTACTCGAAAGAGCTGTCCCTGGACGGTTTGTCCACCGTAAAGACCGTGAGGAGAGAGGGCATTCCTTCTGAAGAGATCCTCAAGGTTGCCGAAGAAGAGGGTGCTGAATTGATCATCCTTGGCCAGAGCGGTAAAAGAGGGATTGACAGGTTCATCACCGGCACCGTAGCGCAATATGTGGAAAAAAATGCGAAAGCGCCTGTGCTGGTCGCAAAAAGACCGCTCATGTGTGAAGAATCTTTTACGAAAAGAGATGCCTATGCCGCAGTTTCCGTTACCACGGCAATTATGCTTGCTCTGTTCCTTCTGGGTTTCGTGCTCCAGCGAGGACAGTTTATCCATTAATATGTTCCCTAGTGAACAGCAGTTTAAAATAGGAGGTTTATATGAAAAAGGTATTGATTGCAGTAGATGAATCAGAAGGTTCAAAATCCGTGTTGTCAGTGTTCCGCAACATGGTCCGGCCGCCGGAAGGCGTGGTCCTGGTCCATGTGCAGCAGCTCGAGGGCAAGTCACTTATGATCGACATGCTCGGCGAGGCAGAGCTGTCCACGCTCCGGGAGTCCCTGAAGGGCACGGAATACAAAGAGGCCCTGGACCGTAAGTCGGAAAAGATCCTGAACTTCTATAAGAAAGAGCTGGACAACGGCGGTCTGGTCAATGTGAAGACCGTGGTCCGGGATGGCGTAGCCTCGGAGGAGATCCTGAAGGTCGCCCAGGAAGAGGGCGTGGACCTCATTATCACGGGGTACACCGGGAAGACCATCATGCAGAGGATATTCACCGGATCTCTCAGTAAAGAAATGGAGAAAAATGCTCCGGTGCCGGTCCTTGTGGCGAAGAGCCCCACAGCGGCAGAGAAGTATGCCTGGACAGCGGCCGCATCCATGAATTTAAAGACAAGCAACTAAGCAGTCCGCAAAAAAACGATTATAAGCACAATATATATTATTTTGAGCGAAGCGAAGGATCTCCGTTGTACAAGAGAGGGGGCCTTCGCTTCGTTTGTGTGATGTGTAAGATACGCTTCTCGGGTTTCCGTGCGCGGGGGAACAGGGCTATTCCGTGAGGTGGCCCAGGATACTATTAAGGAGGGGGGGGGGAATGAAGAAGGTGTTAATGGCTGTAGATGAGACACCAGGTTCTCTATCGGTACTGTCTGTCTACAGAACCATGGCCCGGGAACCGGAAAGTGTTGTCCTGGTCCATGTGCGGCGATTCCAAGGCAAGTCCGTGATGATTGACATGCCGAGCGAGTCAGAACCCAAGACCGTGAGGGAGTCGATGCAGGGGACGGGGCACAAAGAGGCACAGGACCGGAAGTCCGACACGATCATGCGTTTCTACCGGAAGGAACTTGATGCCGGCGGCGTGGTCCACGTGAAGGAACTGGTGAGAGAGGGCATTCCTTCTCAGGAGATCCTGAGGGTCGCCCGGGAAGAGAATGTGGACCTTATTGTCATGGGATGCAACGGCAAGTCAGGACTCCGGAAGATCATTGCCGGAAGTACTGCCAAAGATGTGGAACGAAGCGCAACAGTACCCGTAATCGTCGCAAAGACGGCCGGGCGTAAAAAAAATCTTTCATATGGTTGGGGGGGGAAAGCATATGCTGCACAGTAGTGTTGTCTCTTTTGGGACCGCGATCTTGATGGGTCTCGCTCTTGGTTTTATTTTACAGAAAGGTCGTTTTTGTCTGAATTCGGCGTTCCGTGACATTATCTTCATGAAGGACTATACGCTTTTCAGGTCCTATCTTCTCGCTTTGGTCGTGGCGATCGTAGGTTCAAATCTGTTGGAAGATTTCGGGTTCCTCCAGGTGATCAATGCCGACAATGGCGCCCTTGAATCGGTGACGCTCCTGCGCCAGAGCTTTGTGCCTGTCGCGAACATTCTCGGCGGGTTTCTCTTCGGCCTCGGGATCGTTCTTGCCGGAGGATGCGCCAGTGGCATCGTTTATCGTCTCGGCGAGGGGCAGTTGTCCGCCCTCATCGCGATCCTCGGGTTCTTCTTCGGCGCGGTGATGACCGCCGATGGATTGCTGAGTCCGATCAATAATTTTTTCAAGGGGTTCAAGGTTGAGATCAACGGCACGACAAGTCCCGCTATCTGGGACATCTTCGGCGGCGGTCCGGTGATGAAATGGCTCACGATCGCGATCTTTGCTGTCGGCGTGTTGACCTTTGTCTTCGCGGGCAAGCCGGAGTTCAAGTCCAAGACAAAAGGCTTTGGCTGGGGCACCACCGGCGTTCTGATCGGTTTGTTGACCGTTATCGCGTGGTGGGTATCCTCCTATTTCGGCGGCGCGCCGCGCGGCATGGCCGTGAGCGGGCCGATCAGGGAGTTCTTCAGTGTTCTGCTGACCAAGAGCACGCATTCAAGCTTTCCTGAATTCAGCTTTCTGGGAATCTTCCGCGGCTCCTGGGGCATGTTCTTCATTCTTTCCGTGCCGTTCGGCGCATGGCTGAGCGCCCTTATGCTTAAGGAATTCAAGTGGAAGATCCCTCCGGCTGCGGAGTTTCTCACGGTGTTCTTCGGCAGCATCCTGATGGGAATCGGCGCGGTCATCGCCGGCGGCTGCAACCTGGGTCATGGCATTACCGGCATGTCCACCATGGCAGTTTCGAGCCTTGTAGCGATCACGTCCATCATCCTTGGCAACTGGACGATGGTCTACTTCAAACTGATCAAGCCGATGCAGGACTAATCGAGCCCCCTAACAGAGAAGGACGGCTCCGGGGTGTGTATTGGAGCCGTCCTTTTTTTTAGAATTTTGAGAGTTCATTCCCGCCCTATCAGCAGCGTCCCCTGTTCTTATGAGCATAGAGAAAGCCTTTTCCGGATGCGCACTATCCTTTTCTTTTTTCTGCATCGCCGTTCACCGGCCCCATTCCGGCCATGGAATGCGGTCGCTGTTCACGGTATGCAGAGCGTTCTGGAAAAACGCACGTCGAATACGTTTGCCGCGCTGAGACCGGATTCCCCCGCGATATCAGCGCGTTTTGTCTTGATAATTTTCCGTTCAGGTGTTATTCTTGAGCATGTCTTGGAAACAATCTTCTGATCATTCTACGAACATGCTGGACAAATTATTAAAAGACCTGAATTTGTTGCCGGAAGTATTTCAGGTTCTCAGGGACGGCCTTATGGTGGTGGATAACAAGGGCCGCATCCTCTTATTTAATCGAGCTGCCGAAGAAATGACCGGCTATCGGAAAGAAGAGGTCCTGGGGAAAGAATGCACTCTTTTC
>JBGPIG010000082.1:0-9624 GCA_041484745.1 Nitrospirota bacterium
ATAGATGTAGCGCTCATAGGAATCCACGCCCGCGCCCTTGTTGATCCCCTGCTCAAGGCCTTCGAGCCGCAGAATGCGGGTCAGGATCAGATTGTCCCCGGTCAGACTGTGGTCCCAGTCTTCGCCCATGTCCTCGCGGTCTCTGAAAATACGGCCTACAGGGGCACCGGCTCCGAACTTCTCCCTGATCCGATGAACACCGAGCGGTGTTTTGAGCGAGTTCTCCCGATTGCCATTGCCGAAACGAGAAGTGGAGGCGTCGTATTGTTCGACAATGGTGTCGTGCATGCAGACGAGGAGCGTTTGTGTCTCGATGGACACCACGAGATACGGCTCTCGCGGATCAATGAAGAACAGGGCTAATTTGTCGTAAATGCCGCGTAATTGAGTTTTTTCCATAAGGGCGCCGTATGTTAACCTGTTTCGTCGCGGACGTCTAGAGAACAAAATACCGGGCCGCATACGTGCGTAAGGCTAGGGAGGGGTCGTCTGCGCAATGATCTCACGTGAAACTCCAGGTCATATGGTTGAGGCCGACGAAGAATCCGGCGAGCGAACCGATGAGGAAGCTCATGAAATTGATCACGGGTGCTGTGGCGTACCGCGTGCCGATGAATGTACGGGGACGCGGGTTTTGATCCGGCTGTTCTGTACGACGAAGGGTCCGGCGGAGTGCTCAGTCGCTGGTCTTCGGCGCCGAGGGGTTCATGGAGCCGAACTCCTGGCCGAACTGGTTCGCTGCAGTGACACCCACCTCCTGAAGCATCCGTGCGTGGGTATTCTTGACGAGGTCAAGGGTCACGTCAAGGGCCTTCGCAACCTCTGCGAGGGGCTGCTGCTGGGCGAAGTGGCGCTCAGCAATGATGATTTTCAGAAAATCCGCCTGAATGAGCGATTTCAGGTTCTGGTCGGCGATGGCATATCCATCGTAGGCCTGGCGAAGGGTTTTCCCCGCCGCGATCGCTTCGCGGTACTTGTTCACCGCCTCTTCGTAAATACTGTTTTCCTCCGGGGTGAACTCCTTGAAGCTGAACTCCGGCATATCCGCTTTTTTCTTGGTTCTGTCCTTCTTCTTCATCCTGTTAATCCTTATCATTCCTGCTCGAATATATTGAGTGCTGAAAAAAATTAGAGAAAACGCTTTTCCTTCGGTCTCCGTTCAGGGACCTGCTTGTGCTCGGCCCCGCTCTCGTTCCATGCCGGCGATACGTAGAGGGCGCAATAGCAGCTCCCGTATTCCTTTATGTCCGGATCGCGATACACGCAGGGGCAGATGATGTCCGCGTCCTTTTCCTTCACGCCCCAGGCCAGGCGGCAGGGACAGGACCGGTAGCCGTATCTCGCTTCATTGGTGAGCAGGCCTTGCAGGATGTCCAGGACGAAAGGCTTGTCCTTGTTCAGGCGAATGCCCTGGGATTCTGCGTAGGAGGAGAGGATGTCGTAGAGCTTTTCCGGAGTCATTTGATGTCCAGGGTCTTCTTCAGTTTTTCTTCGTTAAAGCCCACGATGATCGTGTCGCCGATGCAGATGGTCGGGAAGCTGCAATCAGGATTGAGCCTTCGCACCTCTTCCATGATACGCTCACGGTCCGCACCGCTCAGGAGGTCGACATCGGTGAACTCCACGTCGATGTCATTGTCCTTGAAAAATCGTTTGGTGCGATTACAATGCGAGCAGGTGCTGAGCGTATAGAGTTTTATCTTCGGCTTTCTTGACGGCACGGGGCCCCCTTTGTCGCGAACAGGAACAGTATAACATGGGGCTTTAGCTGATGCAAATAAATTGATTCGACGCCGAGTATTATCAAAGACGAGGCTTGACAGATCCTTATTCTTGATGGGATAATCATACTATGAAGAAAGGATTCCATATCATCACTGCCGCCCTTCTGGTGCTTTTCGCCTGCTCACCGGTCCTGAACCGCGAGCTTATGGACCAGGGTGCGCGCGATGTGCCTTTCAGCCGGCTCCGGGAAACCCCCGAAGCGTACAAGGGCAAACTCTTCATCCTCGGCGGTTTGATCGTCGAAACCCGCTTGATCGAGAAAGGATCGCAGATCGAAGCGCTTTCCGTGCCTGTGGATTCCCACGGCTATCTCAAGGATACCGGGCGTTCGAACGGCAGGTTCCTTGCCGTCTATCCCCGATCAAAGGGCCTTCTCGACCCCCTGGTGTACAAGAGGGGACGGGAGATTACGCTTGCAGGAGAGTTCGTCGAGGCGCGGAAGGGCAAGATCGACGAGATGGAGTATGTCTATCCGGTGTTCGAGATCCGTGAGGTCTATCTCTGGGAAGTGCAGAGGGACTATTATTGGCCTGCTTATTATTACCCGTACTACGATCCCTTTTACTATCGTTCTCCGTTCCTGTACGACCCTTGGGGAAGGCCTTACTCCAATCCCTATTGGCCTCTCTCGCCGTGGTAGGGGACTGAGCGTTGCGTCCTGAACACCACTATCGCTCCATCACCGTCCTCTTCCTCCAGTTCTTCCCTTTTGTCGGAAAGTCGATCCTGAAATGCGCGCCGGCACTGCCCTCGCGGAGAAGCGCAGAGCGGGTGATGAGCGCCGCCGTGGTGATCATGTTCTTGAGTTCGAAGAAGCTCCGATCAGGCTCATGGTTTTTCATCATCCGGTCCCATTCCCGAAGCTGCCTGAGGGCTGCAGTCAAGTTTTTCCTGTTCCGTACAATCCCGACATTATCCCACATCAGCTTCTTCAATGAGGTGCGGATATCGGTGATGCTCGGTCCCGCGGCAAGGGCGGCATAGCTCTTCTCGCCGCGGTTGCCGCAACCAGGCACCATACGATGGCTCCACGGCACCCGCTTCCGAACGTAACGCGCCGCTCCAAGACCTGAGCGTTCGCCGAACACCAGCCCTTCGAGCAGAGAATTGCTCGCAAGGCGGTTGGCGCCGTGCACGCCCGTGCAGGCAGCCTCGCCGGCCGCGAAGAGGCCGGGAAGCGTAGTGGCCCCCCAGAGGTCGGTCTTGATCCCGCCCATGATGTAGTGCGCCGCGGGCGAGACCGGGATGGGCTCCTGCGTGATGTCGATGCCGAGGTCTTTGCAGGTCATATAGATGCGGGGGAACCGCTTGACGATGTAGTCGTTGTTCAGGTGCGTCATGTCCAGATATACATGGTTCGCCCCGGTGTCGACCATCTCGGCGTGGATGGCGCGCGTTACCACGTCGCGGGGCGCCAACTCGCGCGCAGGGTGATAGCTGTCCATGAAGCGCAGGCCGTGAACGTTCCTGAGCATGCCGCCTTCGCCGCGCATGGCCTCGGAGAGCAGGAACTGCGGAGCGTTTTCTCGATAGAGCGCTGTGGGATGGAACTGGATGAACTCCATGTCCATGAGCGACGCGCCGGCCCGGAAGGCCATGGCTACGCCGTCTCCGGTAGCGACGGGCGGGTTGGTGGTGCGGGCATAGAGCTGGCCCGCGCCGCCCGTGGCGAGGAGCACGGCGCGCGCCGAGATGATGAGGACCTTTCGCAGCGCCTGCTGGCACACGATCGCGCCCACACACCTGCCGTTCTGCACGATGAGGTCGCGGGTGAACGCAAAAGCTATCTTGGACACGGTGCCTGCGGCGCGAACCTTTTCGATGAGTACGCGCATGATCTCGTGTCCCGTGGAGTCCCCTTGTGCGTGGAGGATCCTGCGCTTCGAGTGCGCCGCTTCCTGCGTGAAGGCGAGCTTGGTGCCTTCCCGGTCGAACTCGGCGCCCCAGAGAATGAGCTCGCGGATGCGCGTAGGCCCTTCCTCCACGAGCGTTCCTACGGCCCTGCGCAGGCAGAGCCCGTCACCGGCACGGAGGGTGTCCTCGAAGTGGATCGAGATCTCGTCCTCGTCCGAGAGAGCCACTGCCACACCGCCCTGGGCGTATTCGCTGCTGCTTTCCGACGGCGCATCCTTGGTCACGACGAGCACCTCGCCGTGCCGCGCAAGCTCGACTGCCGCGCGGAGGCCCGCCACGCCCCCGCCGATGATCAAAAAATCCGTCTTGATATGTTCTTCAGGGTAGTTCATAGATGTTTTTCTCAGGGATGTTTAAGATTGACTCCGAACTCTGATCTCCGAACTATGAACTGCTACTGCTTCCCCGGCGTTTCCACCGGCTGCGGCACAAAGGGATTTTTCCCGTCGATGGAAAGGAGCTTGAAGTTTTCGGGTTCAAAAACCAGCGTCACCCTGCCCCCGTTCTTCTGGGCTGTCCCGCCGGCGACAAGCCACTCGGCGTCCCAGTTGAACGCAGCCTTGATCCGGCCCTTTTCTTCGACCATGATGAGCATCTTGGTGTACTGGATATTGAAATGAATGGTTTCGTATCTCGAGAACACCACAGAAAGGGATTTGGAGAATACCTCCCGGTCCCCATAGACGGGGGACACATCGGCCATAAAGGAGGTGAGGTCTTTTTTCTCATACGCACGGCCCATGTCCCTGAGAGCGGAGAGCACATTCTTGCTCTTGACCGCCGCTTGTTCAGGCGGCTTTTTGCCCCCGCAAGCGGACGCCGTGAATATGATTATGGTTATGGCGAGAAGTGATAGCAGGCGCTTCATGGGACCTCCGATTCTATAATTCCAAATTACAATGCCTCAATTACAAATAATATCCAATCATCAAGTAAATCATAATAACCAAACGATTGGAATTTGGTGATCGTTTATTGCTGATTAGTTGTGATTTGCTGCTTGGTCATCGGCGCTTCTCTCATAAGCATCTTCTTTAAAAACTGCCCCGTATATGATGCTCCGACCCTTCCCACCTCCTCGGGTGTTCCTTCGGCCACGATCTGGCCGCCCCGGTCGCCGCCCTCAGGACCCAAGTCGATGATCCAGTCAGCGGTCTTGATCACATCCAGATTGTGCTCGATCACGACTACGGTGTTGCCCGTGTCCACGAGCTGGTTCAGCATGTCGAGCAGCTTCTGGGTGTCCGCGAAATGAAGTCCCGTGGTGGGTTCGTCCAAAATGTAGAGCGTCCGTCCTGTCGCCCGGCGCGAGAGCTCCTTGGACAGCTTGACGCGCTGCGACTCGCCGCCGGAGAGCGTGGTGGCTGACTGGCCAAGGGTTATGTAGCCGAGGCCCACGTCCATGAGCGTCTGGAGCTTGGACCTGATGGGTGTCACGTGCTGGAAGAATTCATGGGCCTGCTCCACCGTCATGGCGAGCACCTCGGCGATGTTCCTGCCCTTGTACTTGACGTCCAGCGTCTCGCGATTGTACCGGCGGCCATGGCACACGTCGCAGGTGACATATACATCGGGCAGGAAGTGCATCTCGATCTTGATGAGACCGTCTCCCTCGCAGGCCTCGCACCTGCCGCCCTTGACGTTGAAGCTGTAGCGGCCGGGTTTATACCCGCGCATCCGCGAGTCCGGGAGGTGGGAGAAGAGATCGCGGACCGGGCTGAACACACCGGTATAGGTGGCCGGGTTCGAGCGGGGCGTCCTGCCGATGGGCGACTGGTCGATGTCGATCACCTTGTCGACATGCTCCAGCCCTTTTATGTCCTTATGCTTTCCCGCGCGCTCGGTGGAGCGGTAGAGCCGCTGCGCGAGGGCGCGGTACAGGATGTCCACCACGAGGGTGCTCTTGCCCGATCCCGAGACACCGGTCACACACGTGAGCACCCCGAGCGGGAACCGCACGGTAATGTTCCGGAGGTTGTTCTCTGTCGCCCCGATAACGCCGATGGATTTCTCCGATATCCTGCGTGCCGGGGGAACTTTGATGAACGCCTTGCCCGAGAGGTACTGCCCGGTGAGCGAACCCTCGACTTGCTGGATCTTGTCGGGAGTGCCCTGGGCCACGATCTCACCCCCGTGCACGCCGGCGCCGGGACCCATGTCTATCACATGGTCCGCCAAACGAATGGTCTCTTCATCATGCTCCACCACGAGCACGCTGTTCCCGAGGTCCCGGAGTCTGAACAAGGTGTCGAGAAGCCTGCGGTTGTCGCGCTGGTGCAAGCCGATGCTCGGCTCATCGAGGATGTAGAGCACTCCGACGAGGGAGGATCCGATCTGTGTGGCAAGCCGGATGCGCTGACCCTCGCCGCCCGAGAGGGTCGCCGAACCCCGGTCGAGGGAAAGGTAGTCCAGGCCCACATGCACCATGAACCCGAGGCGCTCGCGGATCTCCTTCAGGATCCGCTGGGCAATGGCGGTCTCCTTCTCCGTCAGCGTGAGTCCCTCAAAGAAGGAAAGGGCCTGCTTGATGCTCATGCGCGTCACATCGTGGATGTTGAGTCCCGCGACCTTGATCGCCAGCGATTCCTTCCTCAGCCTGCTTCCGTCGCAGTCCGGGCAGGTCTGATAGTTCATGTACTGTTCCATCTCCCACTGGATGGCGTAGGAATCCGTTTCATCATATCGTCGTTTCAGGCTCTCGATGATGCCTTCGAAGGGTTTGCAGGCCGCACCCTTGCGCGTGCCCGAGGACTTCGCCTCGATCTCGCTGTAGCCGTACAGCAGCATCTTCTGCTGCGCCGGTTTCAGCTCCTTAAATGGCGTGTTCACGCTGAAGCCGCAGGCATCGGCCAGGGTCTGGAGCATCTCATAGTGGTAGACCGAGGTGCGCTTGGCCCAGGGTTTGACCGCGCCTTCCCTGAGCGAGAGGTTGGGGTTCGGTACGATGAGGTCCGGGTCGAACTCCAGCAGCCCGCCGAGGCCGTCGCAGGTCGGGCATGCGCCTTGGGGGTTGTTGAACGAGAATATCTGGGGTGTCATTTCCGGGTAGCTGATGCTGTCGACGATGCAGGCGAGCTTTTCGCTGTAGAGCAGGTCCTTTTTCTGGTCCACCAGGTTCACGAGCACGAGGCCGTCGGCCTGGCGGAGCGCCGTCTCGATGCTTTCCGCGAGCCTGCGCTCGATGCCGGGTTTCACCACGAGTCGGTCGATCACGATCTCGATGTCGTGCTTCTTTTTTTTGTCCATCGGGATCGGTTCGGCAAGCTCCTTGATGATGCCGTCGACGCGCGCCCGTACGTAGCCCGAGGCGCCGGCGGCCATGAGTTCTTTCTTATACTCGCCCTTCCTGCTGCGCACGATCGGGGCAAGGACCTGGATGCGCGCGCCCTCGGGCAGTGCCATCACGGAGTCGGTGATCTGCTGCACGGTCTGGGCCGCGATCTCCCGTCCGCATTTATAGCAATAGGGTTTCCCGATGCGCGCGAAGAGCAGACGCAGGTAATCGTAGACCTCGGTCACTGTCCCCACCGTGGAGCGGGGATTTTTGCTCGTGGTTTTCTGCTCGATAGCGATGGCGGGGGAGAGGCCGTCGATGGAGTCCACATCGGGTTTGTCCATCTGGCCCAGAAATTGACGCGCATAGGCCGAGAGGCTCTCGACATACCGCCTCTGGCCTTCAGCGTAGATGGTGTCGAAGGCCAGGGACGACTTCCCCGATCCCGACAGGCCCGTGATCACCACGAGCCTATCGCGAGGGATCTCGACGTCGATATTTTTGAGGTTGTGCTGGCGGCAGCCTTTTAGGATGATTTTGTCCATAGCGATGAGCGAAACATTATTGTACCACCTCGAATGAATCGAGTAAAGGGCTTTATAATTGTGTTGTTACAATTTTTGGCACGGCTCATGGAAAATTGGGTCTAATCATTACATATATACAGGAAACATCCACCTGCGCCGTCTGCCGATAAACAGGCTCAAGATCGACGGTCCTTTATAAAGGGTATGGGCGATCATGGGGAAACCAGAAAATCATCAGTCAGGACGATCATGCTGCCGGCCCATGATTTGAACATCGGCGCCATTGCAGAGGGGGTGGAAGCAACGAACCGGGTGGAGCAGATCAGGTCGCCGGGCTGTGAGCAGGGCCAGGAATACCTGTTCTCAAAGCCGGTGGACGGCGACAGTGCGCGGGATCTGCTTGAGAACATTAAAACCGCTTACGCATAATCCATCTTCATCCTCCCGAACATCATGTCGAAACCGGTCTCTCCCCGTGGCCCCCCAGTTTCCTTCCGCCTATTCTATAACCAAAAACTGCGTACTCATTTATATTATTTATAGGTAAAATTCTTGACAATGGTATGGGGTTGTGATAATTTTTTTAAACTTTACAAGGGTACGCATTTCTCGCTCAGAGAGAGACAGCCGAGACTATGATAGATATCGATAAAACACTCCTGATTCAGATCATCAATTTCCTGGTCCTGCTTATCGCGCTCAATTTTCTTCTCTTCAAGCCCATCCGGCAAGTGATGAAGGAGCGTGAGCAGGGGATCAGCGGCGCGCTCGGAGACGCCCGGACCGCGCAGGAGCGCATGCAAGGCCTGCTGGAGAACTATAATGTCTCTCTGGCCGAGGCCAAACAAAAAGCCGTGACCACCTACAATGCCCTGTATCAGCAAGGTCTCGATAGCCATCGTGATATGATAGCCGCGGAGCGTGCAAAGGCCGGAGAAATGCTGGACAAGGCGCGCGCGGAGATCGTGGCGGCATCCACGGCGGCCCGTGCCGACCTCAGGAAAGAGGCCGAGCGCTTGTCACAGGATATTACGGCCAAGATGCTCGGTAGGGCGGTTTAGAACCAGTTCAGAGCTCAACGTTCGGAGTTCTAGGGAAAAGCGAAAACATGAAAAGCCTGAAAAAAATCGTAGCAACTGCATCCTGTGTGACGGGAATGCTCATGTGTGCGGCGCTCGCGGTCGCCGAAGAGACGGCCCACGGCGGCCATGAGGAGATTACCTTCATGGGAGACTGGTTGCCGCGGCTGGTCAATTTCTCCATCATAGCGGCGCTTGTCGTTTATTTTACGAGGAAACCCATCCGTGATTTTTTTGTAGGCCGTTCCGCGGAGATCGCGAAGGCCATGCAGGAATCGAAAGAGACCCGTGAGAAGGCCGTGGCTGCCCTCGTAGAGATGGAAAGGCAGGTCAAGGACCTCCAGGCTGAGACAGGCAGGCTGGTCGCCGATGCCCAGGCCCGCGGTGAGAAGGACAAACAGGCCCTGATCGAAGAAGGCAAAAAGGTAGCTCAGGATGTTCAAACCCAGGTTAAACAGGGCATGGACATAGAAGTCCAAAAGGCCAAGACCGCTCTAGCGATCGAGGCGGCGCTCCTTTCTCTCGATCTTGCGGAAGGCAGGATCAAAGAGAAGATCAGCGGCCAGGACCATGAACGCATTGTGAAGGAATATATCACCAAAGTGGGAGGCCGGGGTTGATTCGGATTATCGCCAAGAGATACGCAAAGGCCCTCGTGCAGCTTGCCGAGGAGAAGAAGACCGTTGACATGACCAAAGCCGACCTCGCCGCGTTTGTCGGAGCAGTGGATGCCCTCCCGGCACTGAAGAAACTTTTTGCGAGCCCGGTCTTCACTCCCGAGAACAAGAAGGCGGTCATCAAAGAGCTTGCCGCGAAGCTGGGCATGCAGCCGACCACCCAGCGGTTTGTGGAGCACCTCGCGGAAACCGGCCGCATCAGGTACGTGCAAGACGTGTTTGAGGCGTTCCAGGAGATCCTCGCCGAGCGCACGAATCGCGCCATGGCGCGGCTTACGACCGCGGCGGCCATCAGCCCTGCGGACCTTGCAGACATCAAGAAAAAACTGGAAGCACTCACCGGCAAGCAGGTGGACATTGACTCCCGG
>JBGPIG010000083.1:0-9527 GCA_041484745.1 Nitrospirota bacterium
GGGCCGGCATCAGAAACGCCATGGCGAGGCTCAACGGATCGCGCCGGATCTGGATAAACTCTTTTTTAGCTATGGCTTTGATGCGGAGAATTTTCATATAAAACCCTTAAAACATCTCACCGCGGAGGCGCGGAGACGCTGAGATACTTCTTTAATAACCATACAAATGATGGTCGAGAACAGCTGACAGACTGATGAAAAAGTCAATGAACACCATTCCTGTCATTCTGAGCGCAGCGAAGAATCTTGTTTTTCCAGACCCTTGAGATCCTTTACTTCGTTCAGGATGACAGCATAAGGGGGTTTTACAGCCTGCTAAATCACCAATAGAACCAAAGCAGTGATCCTCTTTATTGTTCGCTTTTCTCCGCGCCCCTGCGTCTCCGCGGTCAGTATGCTTTATCACGATTTCTCAATCAGCGTCACAAATACATCTTCCAGCGTCGGCACAATTTTTCCCACTCTGCTCACGACAATGTTCGACTCGCCCAGGATCTTCCCGATGAGCGGGATGGCGTTTTTCGCGTTATCCACGGTGGCATGAAGCACACTGCCGAACATCGCGTTCTCGATCCCCTGCCTGTCCAGGGCCTCCATGGCCCCCATGATCGGCTCCGCCTCTATTTCAAGGACATCGCGCGACATGAACTCCTCGCGCAGCTGATTCGGCGTCCCTTCAGCGATGATCTTGCCCCGGTAAATAAGCGCAAGGCGGTCACAGTAGTCCGCCTCATCCATGTAATGTGTCGTGACAAATACCGTGGTCCCGCCTTTGGCCATTTCATAAATCAGGTTCCAGAAGTTCCTGCGTGAGATGGGGTCCACACCGGATGTGGGCTCATCAAGGAAGAGGATCGACGGCTCGTGCAGAATGGCACAGCCCAGGGCGAGCCGCTGCTTGAAACCGCCCGGCAAGGTCCGCGTGATGATACTTCTCTTGTCCTTGAGTCCCGCCATTTTCAATGCCCATTCTTTCCGTTCCTCTTTCTTCAGTTCGGAAACACTGTAGATTCCATTGAAGAAATTGATGTTCTCTTCGACGGTCAGATCGTCGTAAAGAGAGAACTTCTGTGACATATAGCCGATGTTCTGTTTGATCACCTCTGACCGGGTAATGATATTGTACCCGCCAACGGTCCCGGCCCCGGACGTCGGCAAAAGCAGCCCGCAGAGCATACGGATCGTCGTAGATTTTCCGGCGCCATTCGGTCCGAGGAAACCGAAGATCTCGCCTTTCGCGACCTCGAGGCTGATGCCGTCAACAGCCATGAAATCGCCGAATGCGCGGGTAAGGTTCTCAACTTTGACAGCCATGTCCTTCATTCAGGCTCTTCTCTCATTCTTTAACACAATCTTAATAACTTTTCACCGCGGAGGACGCAGAGGAATAAAATAAAGACCATTTGATTGCGGCTTTGCGCAGAAGGTCGGATTCCTGCCTTAACATAACAAAAACGTGAGGATTTATTTTTCCACCATCGCAATAAACACGTCCTCCAGGGACGGCAGAATATCTCGATAATCCTTTACCTCTACGCCTGATCGCTTAAGGCCGGCTATGATCTCGACAGAGGGCACGCTTTTCTCAAGCGTTATGTGCAGCCTGTCTCCATAAAGACTTACGCCGGTGACGCCTTCCAGGTCCTTTACGAGGTTGATTGACGAGCGCGCATTGTCCGACCATACCTCGATCATGGGCTGATGGAGAGAACTTCTCACGTTTTTCGGAGCGTCCTCGATCAGGATCTTCCCCCTGTGCATAAGACCGATTCTCGTGCACCGCTCGGCTTCATCAAGATAGGCTGTCGAGACCATGATCGTTACGCCTTCTTTGAGGAGTTCGTAGAGTATCTTCCAGAAGTCTCTTCGCGAGACCGGGTCAACACCGTTTGTGGGTTCATCGAGGAACAGGACCTCGGGAGTATGGATCAGCGCGCAGGAAAGGCCGAGTTTCTGCTTCATCCCTCCCGAAAGCTTTCCCGCAAGCCGGTCCTTGAAGGGGGTGAGGTTGCTGAACCCGAGGAGCCGTTCGATCCGGACAGGCCGTTCTTTGCCGGGCACGTCATAGAGATCGGCATAGAAGATGATATTTTCCATCACCGTCAAGTCCTCATACAAACCGAACCGCTGGGACATGTAACCGATCTTTTCCTTGATCCTCTCGCCCTCGGTCAAGATAGAGTGGCCTGCAACCCGCGCGTCGCCTGACGTAGAGTCCATGATCGCCGCCAGAAGCCGCAGGGTCGTCGTCTTTCCGGCCCCGTCAGGCCCCACAAGACCATAGAGCTCTCCTTTGCTGATTTTGAGATTCAGAGCATTGACCGCCAGGGTGTCGCCGAAGGACTTGGTGAGATCGGATGTTTGTACAGCATATTCACTTACCATCGCTACACCCTGCTCTCTTTGCTCCGTGCTCATAGCTTATTTGAGCGCGATTTTCACATCCGCCGGAATCCCGGGTTTAAGTTCGTTGTTCACGTTCTTCACGCTCACCTTCACCCCGAAGACCAGCTTTACCCGCTCTTCCTGGGTTTGAACGTTCTTCGGTGTAAATTCAGCTTCGGATGAAATGTACGTGACCGTACCTTCGTAGACCTTTCCCGGATATGAGTCGGTCGTCACTGCCGCATGTTGACCGAGCTTGACAAGCCCCAATTTGTCTTCCTTGACATAGACCTTGACCCATGGCTTTTCCAGGTCACCAATCGTAAACACCGGCATTCCCGCGCTAACGGTCTCGCCCTCCTCTGCATTCTTTCTCAGCACGACACCGGATACCGGCGAATATATCGCCGTGTCTTTCAAACGCACCTCAGCAGTCCTCAGCGAGGCGCGAGACAGATTAAGCTGCGAAACAGCAACATCATAGGCTGTCTTTGCCGCATCCATCTGTTGGGTCGCAATGACCTCTCTTTTATAAAGCATCTCTGCGCGCTCAAAGTCTTTCCGTTCCTTATCGAGCTGAGCCTCGGCATTGCTCACCATGGCCCTGTTCTGCATGACCAGGCTTTCGTACTCAGCGCTGTCGAGCACGGAGATCTTTTCTCCTTTCGTCACCGGACGGCCTTCATCCGTAAGGAGGCTCTGCACTCTGCCGGGTATCTTGAATCCCACATCCACCTCGATGACCTCGACGGTTCCCGATACAAGGATGACTCCCTGTTCTCTGGTGTTCTCAACGCGATACAGCAACAAGGCGGCAAGACCCGCTGCCAGAATAATTCCCGCTATGATCAGCCTTTTTTTCATTTTTAATCCTCTGCCAATTCCTTTCTTGATTCGTATGATTGTATATTGTATACTTTATTCCGTTCTATTTCAAACCAATATCTATTTGAAGAAGCTTCTATTCCCGCATGACACCTTAATTGTCCGACCTGGGCGCGCCGTTTTCTCTGCGCCACGGAACAAGCCCATTCAACCCCGGGACCGTCACGGTTTTCGGGCTTATATTGTCAAAGCCGCACAATGACCGCGGGGGAGATCTGCGATGAACAACAGGCGGTACAGTCTTATCATTGCCATGGGCGTTTTCATTGCTGTTTCAGGAAATATCCGCCCTGAACAATCGTTTGCGAAGCCGGATCTCCAGGAAGCGCAGGTGATCAAAGTGCACGACGGCGACACCGTCACGCTGCAAATCAAGAATATATTTCACAAGACCAGGCTCATAGGCATCGATGCCCCTGAAATGAACCAGAGACCATGGGGCAGACGGGCCAAGGAATATTTGATCGACATCATGAACCATACCGATTGGACCGTATTCGTGGAAACTGATGTGATAACGCACGACAAATACGGCAGGCTTCTGGCTTATCTCTGGTCGAAACAGAAAGAGCTCGTCAATGAAAAAATGATCCTGGAAGGCAATGCGCAGCTGTTCACCATTCCGCCCAATGTCAGGTACGTGAGTACGTTTACTAACGCGGAGCAGCGGGCCCGGCAGGAGAAGAAGGGCATCTGGGGAGAGAAGGGGCTGAAAGAAAGCCCGGCCGAATACCGGAAGAAGCATCCGAGGAAAGAACGGGGATTTTAAGTGCTAAAGACCTGATATATTCAAAAATAATCACTGTCTACCGCAGAGACCCGGAAGCACGGAAAAATACGCATTGAAATACCGGAATTTCCTCTGCGTCCTCTGCGTTTAAACGTTATTTTTTAGTTTATCCTTCTACCCTTTCACACACGCAATCGGTTTGACCCTCGCCACTTTGCGCGCAAGTCCCGCATGATGAGAAGCCTCAACGACTTCCACAACATCCTTGTATGACTCCGGCGCTTCTTCGGCTATTCCGGAATAGGAATGGCCCCTCACCATCACGCCCTGCGCTTCGAGTGACCTGACAACATCCCTGCCGTGCCATTTCCTTTTCGCCTGCGTCCGTGACATGGCCCTGCCCGCACCGTGGCAAGCGGAACCGAAGGCCTGCGTCATCCCCTCTTCCGTGCCGACGAGAATATACGACGATGTTCCCATGGTTCCGCCGATCAGCACCGGCTGCCCGATGTGACGGTACTCCTGCGGAAGATCGATCTGTCCCGGCCCGAAAGCGCGTGTAGCGCCTTTCCGGTGCACGAACAATCGCTTCTTTTTCCCTCCCATGCCATGGGTCTCCACCTTGCACGTATTGTGGCTGATGTCGTACAGCATCTTGATGCGGCCTTTAGGAAAAACATCGGCAACGATCTCGCGCACGAGATGGGTGATGATCTGACGGTTTGCGAGCGCGCAGTTGATGCCCGCGCTCATGGCGCCGAAATACCGCTGTCCTTCCGGGGAGTTGATCGGCGCCGAGGCGAGTTCACGGTCCTTTATCGGCAGTTTGAACCGGGTCGCCGCAAAAGCAAGGTCCTTGAGATAGTCCGTCCCGATCTGATGACCCAATCCCCTCGATCCGCAATGAATGGAGATCACCACATCATTTTTCCTGAGCCCCATGGCCTGAGCCGCCTGTTCATCGTAGATATCGGCCACGACCTGCACTTCCAGGTAATGATTACCAGAGCCGAGCGTGCCCATCTCGCGGTACTGGCGTTTTTTTGCCATAGCCGACACGTGCTCGGGTTCAGCGCCCGCAATCCGACCGTGTTCCTCTATGTACTCAAGATCATCCTTCTCACCATACCCTTTTTGAACGGCCCATACCGCGCCGCCCACAAGCATCTCGTCGATCTGGCCGGAAGTAAGCTTGATCAGTCCTTCCGAGCCTACACCAGCGGGCACGCGACTGAAGAACTGGTCGACGAGCGTCTGGAGCCCCGGCATGATCTCCTCTCTGGTCATGCCGGTCTTCATGGTCCGTACACCGCAGGAGATGTCGAAACCGACGCCTCCCATGGAGATGATGCCGCCCTCGTCCGGATCAAAGGCCGCGACTCCGCCTATCGGGAACCCATATCCCCAATGAGCGTCCGGCATTGCCATGGATGCGATCTGGATGCCCGGCAACATGGCCACATTCGTCACCTGCTCGCGTACCTTCTCGTCCATGTCCTGTATCAGCTTTTCGCTCGCGAAAATCCTCCCGGGCACGCGCATCTCTCCCCGCTGCGGTATTTCCCAGAGATAGTCGCTGATCTTATGAAATGTCTTCGGATCCATAGAAATCCTTCAGAGAACAGAACACAGATAACAGAAGTCAGATTAAAGCTATTGCCGTTTCATCTGTCATCTGCTTGTCTGCCATCTGTCATCTGTTTTTTACACATCCACTACACACTGCGCTACATGCCGACCGTCGTACACTGTTACGCTTAGCATGTGGTACGTAGCGCCTTTGACCTCTACATGGGCTTCATGACGTTCCCTGTCCAACGGTTCACCCCACGCAGTCCCGGTAAGCGAGGTGCCTTCAATTTTCACTGCAAACGTTGAAAAGACCAATCGCTCCACATCCGAAAGACCGAGCAGCGCATTCAACCACTCAACGAGGAGGAGCTCGTTATCCGGCGCGGTGACTGCTATGCGCCTCATCTCCCGGGACCCTATCACCTCGACATTCACCATCACGGAATAGAGCGCAACCGCGGCATTCTCAAATGCCTCTTCCATGCTGTCTCCGAACCCGCGAATGCCGATATCCGCCCCGTGTTCGAACGTCTCATACGGTACCCGCACCTTACCCCTCACACCATACGCGTGCGACCACAGGGCGTTGACCTACGTCCATATTCCATCAATGGTAACCCCGCAGTACCGACACTTGTCGTCGATCACCTGGTTCTCTTCAACCGTAAACCCGAACCGTTTCACCAACAGCTTTTTGCAATTCCAGCAGAATGTACTTTCCCCCTCGCCGGGGATGTTTCCTACATACACATACCGAAGCCCGGCGTCGATACCGATCCGGTGCGCCCGTTTCAGCGTTTCAAGCGGCGTGCGGGGTTGGTCCATCAGTTTGTACGTGGGATGAAACTGCGAAACATGCCAGGGGATGTCTTCACCGACGGACCGGATGAACTGCGCGATCCCTCTGAGGTGTCCGTCGGAATCATTGTGACCGGGAATGACAAGCGTGGTGATCTCGATCCAGATGCCGAATTCCTTATAGAGCCTGATCGCATCGAGCACGGGCTGGAGCCGCGCACCGCAGACCTTTGTATAAAAATCGTCGGTAAATCCTTTGAGGTCGATGTTCGCGGCATGGAGATAGGGCCGGATAGCCGTAAGCGCCTCGGGTGTGATGTAACCGTTCGTCACGAAGACATTCTTGAGTCCTGCCTCGACCGCCAGGCGCGCCGTGTCAAAGGCCAGTTCAAAATAGATCGTGGGTTCGGTGTAGGTATAGGATATGCTCGCGCATCGATTGCGGCTCGCAGAGTCAACAATCGCCGAGGGAGAGACATCTTCACCCAGGACCAGGCCGCCCTGGTCACGCGGGAGCTGCGAGATGTCGGCGTTCTGACAGTGTTTGCAGCGGAAGTTACAGCCGGGGGCGGCGATGGAATAGGAAAGGCTGCCGGGGTGAAAGTGGAAAAGCGGTTTTTTCTCTATAGGGTCGATGTTCCGGGCTATCACCCTATCATAGACGAGGCTGTAGAGGATGCCGTCCTGGTTCTCCCGCACAGCGCATATTCCACGCTTTCCCGGCGCAACGATACAGCGATGGCTGCACAGGCCGCACTGGACCTTTTTCTCTTCTCTCGCCTCCTGAAACATCGCCTGTTTCATGGCTCCCGATCTCCCTGAGCCGGTTACCCGCTTTTTCCGGTCCATCAATTATGACGCGTTCGTAAAAAGTAAAAAACCACCTCGGAGACGCTGAGACGCGGAGAATAAAACCTTAACAATTAATTGGTTTCCTCTGCGCCCTCCGCGACTCTGCGGTTCAATCAGACTCGTTACGAGTCCATTAATTATGGCTGTTGCAGCCCCTTCTCTATTCTGGTTTTATGGTCTATCGCTTCCGCCTGGATCCTTGTTTTGCAATTCATGCAGATGATGTCCGGCGAGGGATTGCCGCAGACAAGACATCGCCTGTCCAACTCCGGTTTTATCCCTTCTGCCTTGAAGATCAGCTCCAGGAATTCGCTCTCTGTCACATGTCCGCCCATCTGGATATTTTCCCCGAAGACCGTCATCGGGAGTTTGGTTATTTTGTGCTTTTTGATGAGTTCCGGAAAATCGCTGGCGATGATAATGTCCGCATCGATAAAACTGCTCTCGAGCGCAAGTCCGATTGCGGTCTCGGCAACCGGTCTGCATAACGGGCAATCGCTCTCCACGAACACCCGTATCTTGACATCATGAGCAAGGTGATTCAAAGCGCGCCGGATATCAGCCGGAAACCAAACTTTCGTATCAGCAAGCGACTGTATCGTGTCCATGAGTATCCCCAGAAAAACGTCCTCGAGCACCCCGTAAAACGTGACGGCCCGCCCTTCCCCGTCCTGCACCACCATGGCCGGCACCCGCTTGATGCCGTATTGTTCGGACTTGTCCCTGTCCATGACCATATCATAGGCTTCCAGGGACAACTTGCTCATATGGGCCTTGATCGAGCGGGCGAGATCAATTGCATCTTGACAGGCCGAGGATCCCGTATCAGTCGTAAACAGGACGAGCCTGACGGGTTGTTTCAATTGCCCTGATGATTTATTGATAATTTCCAGCGATCCCTCGGATATCATTTATCAGCCCCCGCAACCATTGTGATGAATTGTTTATACTCTATTATATCAAATTTATGCTGGGCCGTCATGAAGAGAGGAGTGATACCATGAACTTGGCGAGAAATAGCTTGAACAAACCATGCTGAATTGTTATACTGCTTGTACATTAGGAACAATCACTACGCGGGGAGCGATCAACATGAAAAGGCTGTTTATTTTCAGCATGGTCATCGTCTGTCTGACGGTCCCAATGAGCGTTCTTGCACAGAAGGTCGGTGGCGGCGATTTGACCTTCACCCCCAAGAATGCATTGCCTGTCGTTTTCAGCCACGATAAACACGTGGACAATAAGGCGCTCAAATGCACCGCCTGCCACTACCAGATATTCCAGATGGCACAGGGCTCGTACAAGATGAACATGAACAAGCTGACCGAGGGTGGTTTCTGCGGCAAATGCCATAACGGCCAGAAAGCATTCAGCGTAAAGGACCAGAAAAACTGCTCACGCTGTCACCGTTAACAGCACCGTTGCATAATGATCATCGTTGTTGCCGGCCGCCCGTCTTCCCCCTCACGCTATTCCCGGCGCATCGTACGGCATTTTCACTCATTCACGCGTATCCGGTACTTCTTCAACTTATAGCGTAGCACACGTTCACTCATACCAAGCCTGATTGCGGCACGTGTCTGAACGCCGCCGGATTCCTTGAGCGCCTCAAGGATAAGGCCGCGCTCAACGGTATCCAGTGTTTCGTTCAAAGAACCCTTGAGTTTCTGAGAAGAGACATCTCCTTCGCTCGCAGAAATCCTGACATGGATTGGAAGGTCCACGGTGGTGATGATTTCCTTTTTTGCGAGCACAACGGCGCGCTCGATGATGTTCTCGAACTCGCGCACATTCCCCGGGTAGGCATAGCGCATGAGCAAGTCGCGCGCTTCCAGGGCCACGCCGGTAATGATCTTTTTGTTCTCGGCGCCGTACTTTTTAATAAAATGGTCCAGGAGTGCGGGGATGTCTTCCCTGCGTTCCCTCAGCGGCGGGATCACAAGGGATACCACGTTCAACCGATAATAGAGATCTTCTCTGAACCGGTCCTCTCCGATCGCCTTTTCTATGTCTCGATTCGTTGCGGTAATGACACGCACATCAACCTTGATGGTCTGGTTGCCGCCGAGCCGTTCAAACTCATGTTCCTGGAGGACTCTCAGGAGCTTTACCTGCATACCGGGCGTCAGCTCTCCGATCTCGTCAAGGAACAGCGTCCCTTTGTCCGCCGCCTCGAACCGCCCTACCCTGCGGACCGATGCGCCGGTAAAAGCGCCCTTCTCGTGGCCGAACAACTCTGATTCCATCAATGTTTCGGGAATTGCCGAACAATTGATAGCCACAAAGGGCGCATCCTTGCGCGGAC
>JBGPIG010000084.1:0-9509 GCA_041484745.1 Nitrospirota bacterium
AGCACCAATAATACAAGAGACAACTGTTTTGAACTTAGTGCTTAGTTATTGGTGCTTATTTGTAATTTGGAGTTTGTCATTTGGTGCTTGTCTCATGCAGACCCACATCGTAACCGTCACTCAGCTTACTGCTCAGATCAAAAACCTCCTCGAAGGCGCGTTTCCCGATATCTGGGTCGAGGGTGAGATCTCGAACCTCGCCGTCCCCCAGTCCGGCCACGCCTATTTCACCTTAAAAGATGAGCAGAGCCAGGTCCGCACGGTCCTGTTCCGGTCATCGCAGCGGTTCCTCAAGTTCACGCTCCAGCAGGGCATGCAGGTGATCTGCCGCGGCAGGGTCGGTGTCTATGGGGCGCGCGGCGAATACCAGCTTATCCTTGAATACCTGGAACCCAAAGGCGTGGGCGCACTCCAGCTTGCCTTTGAACAACTCAAGACAAAGCTTGAACAAGAAGGCCTGTTCGACCTTGACCGCAAGAAGCCGCTGCCGCTGCTTCCCCGGCGCATCGGCATCATCACGTCGCCCACAGGCGCGGCCATCCACGACATACTGCGTGTCATCAAACGGCGCCATCCGAAGATGCATATCCTTATTCACCCCGTGCCCGTCCAGGGGGTCGAGGCCGCTCCGGCGATCGTCGATGCGATCCGGTATTTCAACCGGGAACAGAACGTGGACGTCGTGATCGTCGGCCGCGGCGGCGGCTCGCTCGAAGATCTCCGGGCGTTCAATGAAGAAACGGTTGCGCGCGCGATCTCCGCCTCGAAGATCCCGGTCATATCGGCGGTAGGACACGAGACGGACTACACCATAGCCGACTTTGTTTCCGATCTCCGCGCTCCCACCCCGTCCTCAGCCGCCGAGATGGTGGTGCAGAGCGAAGAGAGATTCAGGGAGTTGATCGGCACCCTTGAGTCAGGCCTCGTGAGAAGCATGCGACGGCGGATCGAACGCGCCCGGTCATCCCTTCGTGAATACACGCGGCTGCTCGGCGACCCGAGGCGGGTGCTGGAGCAGTATTCGCAGCATATCGATGAACTGACCGGCAGGCTTGCGGCCGGGCTCAGACATCACTTGCGCAGGGACCGGGCGCTGCTGACCTCGCTGACGGCGGGGCTTGACCACTTGAATCCGCTCAGCATCCTTTCACGGGGTTACAGCGTCACGAAAAAACTTCCGGCGGGTACGATCCTGAAGGACGTTGAAGATATCGAAGTGGGAGACCTGATCAACACCGGACTTCATCGGGGAGAGCTTATTTCGAGGGTCGAAAAACGTGTTTTACCTTGATTTCCCGCTCTTCTTCAGGCTATAATTGGAATTGTTGGTCCCAGGAGCACTGATTCGTATGGCGGAAAAAAAGTTTGAAGCCGCGCTTGCCCGACTCGAGGAGATCGTGAAAGAACTCGAAACAGGGGACCTTCCTCTGGAGCAGTCGCTGAAACTGTTCGAAGAAGGGATAAAACTCTCCCGGATCTGCAACAAACGGTTGGAGGATACCGAGCGGAGGGTGGAGATACTCTTGCAAGACAAAGCCGGGAACAGAACGCCGCAATCGTTCGAAGAACACGAAGAGGAATGAGGGGGAAAATCCCAAATCCCAAATAATAACATATCACCAAATCGCAATGACTAAATGTTTGGAATGCGGGGCTTGGTTATGGTGCTTATCTGTAATTTGGAGCTTGAGATTTGGAGCCTGCTTTTATTATGGACATTACGGCATATCTGGCCAAAAAAAAAGAGAGCGTTGACCGGGCGCTGGAAAAGCTCGTACCGCCCGAGAAGGCCTTTCCCCTGTCCGTGCACGAGGCCATGCGCTACAGCCTCTTTGCCGGCGGCAAGCGGGTGCGGCCCATCCTGGCCATAGCCGCGGCTGAGGCGCTCGGCGCGAAGACCGTCGATCTGCTGCCCATAGCGGGTACGCTGGAGCTTATCCATACGTATTCGCTGATCCATGACGATCTTCCCGCCATGGACGACGACGACTACCGTCGCGGCAGGGCCACGTGCCACCGGGTGTACGGAGAGGCCATCGCCATCCTCGCCGGGGACGGCCTCCTGAACAGGGCGTTCGAAGTTCTGTCCGATCCAAGCCGGCTCAAGTCTGTTCCGCCACAGAGGCTCCTTGCCATCATCAGGGAGATTTCCACCGCCTCCGGCGTTTTCGGTATGGTCGGCGGTCAGGTCGTGGATATGGAGTCAGAGGGCAAGGATGTTGACTTCCCCACACTCGAATATATTCATACGCACAAGACCGGCGCGCTTATCCGCGCATCGGTGAGGGTCGGTGCGCTCTACGCGAAGGCCGGCAAACGCCGGTTCGCTGCCTTGACTCGCTACGGGGAGTTGGTTGGTCTTGCGTTCCAGATCGCCGACGACATCCTGGACATCACCGGAAAGAAGGAAGAGCTCGGTAAAGATGTGGGTAGCGACCTCAAAAAAGGCAAGAAGACCTTCCCGGGCTTTTATGGACTTGAAGAAGCGCGCCGCAGGGCCGTGGAGGTTGCGGACAAGGCCATTTATTCCCTGAAGGACCTCGACCGCAAGGCGGATCCGCTCAGGGAATTGGCAACGTATATTGTGAACAGAGTAAATTAAGAGAAACGGCAAATAACAAAATTCAAATCACAAATAAATTACAATTGCCAATGTTCAAGCGCCAAATCGTTTGAATATTGGATCTTGAGTATTGATGTTTGTTTGAGATTTGGTTTTTGTGATTTGGGATTTACAATGAGGTGCACATGATACTCGACAAGGTACAGAATGCTCAGGACCTGCGGGACCTTCCGCAGGGAGAACTTCCCGCGCTTGCCGAAGAAATTCGGGGGGAGATCATCGATGTTGTGTCGCGGACCGGGGGGCACCTGGCCTCGAGCCTCGGGGTGGTGGACCTGACGATTGCGCTTCATTACGCCTTCGACACGCCGAGGGACCGGATTGTGTGGGACGTCGGTCACCAGGCCTATGCGCACAAGATCATAACAGGGCGGCGCGCACAGTTTTCCACGCTTCGCCAGCACGGCGGCATCAGCGGGTTCCCCAAGCGGGAGGAAAGCCCCTGCGACCATTTTGATGTGGGCCATGCGAGCACGTCTATTTCCGCGGCCCTCGGCATGATCGCGGCGCGGGACATTAAAGGCGAAGACTACCGGGTCTTAGCGGTCATCGGAGACGGTTCCATATCCGCGGGGCTCGCCTTCGAAGGAATGAACCAGGCCGGTCATCTGAAGAAGAACCTCGTCGTGATCCTGAACGACAACGAAATGTCCATCTCGCCGAACGTAGGCGCCCTCTCTTCATACCTCAGCAGGACGATGACCGGCCAGTTCTACACCAGGCTGCGTCAGGAGACCAAGCACTTCCTCCAGGGCATCCCCAAGGTCGGCGAATCCATGTTCAACCTCGCGAAAAAGGCGGAGGATTCCATCAAGGGCCTGATGGTGCCGGGCATGCTGTTCGAGGACCTCGGGTTCCAGTATATCGGACCCATCGATGGTCATAATATCGACCATATGCTCCAGACCTTTCATAACATCAAGGATTACACCTGGCCGGTCCTGGTCCACGTGGTCACCAAAAAGGGAAAGGGCTGCGACTTCGCGGAATGCAGCCCGTCGCAATATCATGGCACGCCGCCCTTTGACCGGCAGACCGGCAAGGTCGCGGCCAAGAAGCAATCCATTCTCAACTACACCGAGGTCTTCGGCCAGACCATGATCAAACTCGCCGAGGACAATGATACGATCGTCGCCATCTCGGCGGCCATGTCCGAAGGCACGGGGCTCGATACGTTCGCCGAGCTGTATCCCGACCGCTTCTTCGACGTGGGCATCGCCGAGTCCCACGGCGTTACGTTTGCCTGCGGTCTTGCCGCAGAAGGGCTGCATCCGGTCGCGGCCATCTATTCCACCTTTACGCAGCGCGCCTATGACCAGATCGTTCACGACCTCTGTCTCCAGAACCTTCCGGTGACGCTTGCCCTTGACCGGGCCGGCCTCGTGGGCGAGGACGGGCCAACGCACCACGGCGTGTTCGATATGGCGTATCTGCGTCATGTTCCGAACATCGTGGTGATGGCGCCCAAGGACGAGAACGAGCTTCAGCACATGATCAAGACCGCGGTCGAGCATCCGGGCCCGACGGCGGTGCGCTATCCGCGCGGCGTCGGCTGCGGCGTCCCCATGGACCAGGAACTAAAGACCCTGAGGATCGGCAAGGCGGAGCTGATCAAGGACGGAAACGAGGCGGCGATCATCGCCATCGGCAATATGGTCTGCCCGTCGATCGAGGCGGCAAAGCGGCTTGCTGAAGAGGGGATCTCCGTGGCAGTGCTGAATGCGCGTTTCGTGAAGCCGCTCGATGAAGAATTTATCCTCGCGCTGGCGCGGAAGACCGGCAGGGTGGTCACCGTGGAAGAGCACGCGCTCCTGGGCGGTTTCGGGAGCGCCGTACTCGAATGCCTGGACGCGAAAGGGGTTACCGGCATCAAGACGCTTCGCATCGGGTTGCCCGACACCTACATCGAGCACGGCACGCAGAAAATTCTCAGGCAGAAGTACGGTCTGGACGCGGACGGCATCTATGCATCGGTCAGGGAGTTCATCGAAAAGTCGCGGCTGAAGGCGGTGATGCCGGTTGCGAGTCTGAAAGTCAGGGACCTGTAAGGGCCTTGCGGAATACCCCTCGCCCCGGCCGGGAGATGATTGAGTGAACCAGGGTTATTTCCTTATTTCCTCCTGTTTCATTTCATACCCATATCCGCCGGTTTTTATTTCCGTGAGTTTGCCGTTCCTGAAGATGAGGATGCGTACGAATCGGTTCGGCCCCAGATTGTAGGTCCACTCTTCAATCGTCACGAAAACGCTGCGCTCCTGTCCGGAATCAAGCTTTTTCTTCAACTCTTCCTGCTGGAAGTCCTTCCCCGCGGGTTCTCCGCATTTCGCGATCACCTCGCTCTTTGAATCGCCGATCGTTACGATCTGTTCGCCGCATTCCCGCTGTTCGGGTTTTGTGTCCTTGCTGTAGCCGTATTTGCCGGAATGGATGTTCGACACGGTCCCGTTCTTCAGAGTGACGATGCGCATGAACTTGGCCGGCCCGAAATTGTATGTCCATTCTTCAACGGCAATAAAAAGTTTCCGCCTTGTTCCGAGGTCGGGCCGGTCGACGAGTTCCTCATCATGCGACTCCTTCCCGTCCGGTTCGCCGCATTTCATGAGCAGGTCCATGCGGGAATCGCCCGCAGAGATGATCCCTCCCTCGCAGTCGAGTGTTGCGGCGTGTGCGCTCCCAAAGGGCGCGGACAGCAGGACTATCAGGAACCAAAGACGCATGCCTGTACTTCTCATATGATCAACCTCCGGCGTGATGCAGCGACTCCATTTATCAATGATCTTGAGAACGGCATCAGAATAATAGTTTATTCTAATCGACATTAAACGTCAATACATGTTATTATTCACCCGTCGTCTCAGGTGACTGTTTCCACCGCTTCAGGCTCATTCCAAACTCGAAAATCGCATTATGCATCTCAAGGTCGATGGTGAAAGAACAAAGCAAAAAAATCAACAAGGTCCGCCTCGACAGTCTTCTTGCGGCACGGGGCCTTGCGGAAAGCCGGGTGCGGGCGCAGGCCGTCATCTTCGCAGGTCAGGTGTTGGTGAACGGTCAGAAGCAGGACAAGGCCGGCGCGCTCGTTCCAGAAGACGCCGAGGTCCGCATTCTCGGCGAGACGCTCCGCTACGTGGGCCGCGGCGGTTTGAAGCTTGAGGCCGCATTAAAGGAATTTCGTGTTTCCGTTCAGGGCAAGATCGCTCTCGACATCGGCGCTTCAACCGGGGGCTTCACCGACTGCCTGCTTCAGCACGGTGCGCAGAAAGTCTATGCCGTGGACGTGGGCTACGGTCAGTTAGCCTGGAAGATCAGGCAGGACCCGCGCGTCGTCGTCATAGAGCGGACGAATATCCGCGACATGGAACCGTCGCTTGTCCCGGAGCCCGGGGATATTGCCGTCATCGACGTCTCGTTCATCTCATTGGGAAAAGTCATTCCCTCGGTCCTGAAGGTTCTGAAATCGGCTGCCGAGATCATTGCGCTCATCAAGCCCCAGTTCGAGGTTGGTAGGGAACATGTGGGGAAAGGCGGCATCGTGCGGGATGAGTCTGCCAGGACACAGGCGGTCGAAAGGATCGAAAAATATTTGAGAGGCCTTGGCTTAAAGGTCATGGGTGTGATCCCGTCGCCTATCACGGGCCAGGATGGGAATGTGGAATTTCTTATTCATGCTGTAAGACATGAATAAGAAATAGTTCGGAGTGATGAGTTCGGAGTTGGGAGTTGAAAAGCCGGGAGGAAAAATGAGTGACGAAGCTTTTGATCAATTCAAAAGAGCTGCGACATCTATATGCCTGAACATTGCCGAAGGCAGCGGCGGAACTAAGGCGGAATTTAATCAATATCTGAAAATAGCTCGAAGATCGACGAGAGAATGCGTCGCGATCAGTGAGATATCCTACAGACAAATCCTATTTTGATGATGAAACGAAACAGCAATCGAGAATGTTCTGCACAGAAATATCGAAAATGCTGAGCGGGCTTATGAAGTCTCTCTAGCTCCGAACTACAGACTCCGAACTGTGTATCAGCGCTCCGAACCGCAAACTACAGACCCCGAACTGTATTTAATCGCTCCGAACTCCGAACTAACAACTCCGAACTCGCTACGCTGTTAAGCGCGTCGCAAACTCCTCCCCCAATACCACAATCGACTCGATGTCCAGATATCGTGGAGCGGTTATATCCAGCAGCAGCTTGCACTGCGCGGGGAAATCCTCTTCGGGCACGGCATCATAAAAGAGAAGCAGCACCGGGTAGTGAGGGAAGAACCGGAACTGACAGGCCAGGTCATGACTTCCCGGTATCAGGGCTTTTACCCCGCCGAGCTTCTCGCACGCTGCTGTAAGCCCCTCCAGCTTTCCGGTAAAACATTTAGCGATCACCTCTTCGACATGGTTGGCCCATGCCTTGTCTTTTGCATGGGACGCGGGAATGCTGCTGAAGGTGATCCATTCCCCTAAAGGGGCCGGCGGGTCGGGCATGCAGAGGTGATTATAGATGAGGATCGATATCCAGGGCCGCGGTTCCTTTCCTGACGCGTTCAGTATCTTTTCCTTTGTGACCAGATAGAGCTCATTCAGGAACATGATCTTAAGACTCTCGGGGTGGGCGAGGGCAGCGCCGAACAGGGAAGCAATCTTCTGAAAATCCAGGGCCTGAATCCTGGGCTGCAACGATGCCAATGCCTGTTCGTAGACCGTGCCTGGCGATCCATGCCGGTCCGAGTCGGCCTCGCGCAGGGCCTCCCGTACCGCCGGGTTCATAGCCGCGCAGTCGTCGGGCGATGCCTGGCGGGTCGCCAGCTTTGCGGCAAAGCCGAAACAGCTCGGGGTGCCGCACTTGCCGCAGTTGGTTTTGGGCAGCAATTTATAAATGTCAACGGCGGTTTTCACTACGCTCGTTCTCCGAACTACGAACTAAACACTCCGAACCGAATCTCACCACGGCGGTTTTCATCCTAATTAAACTTAGCGCTTTTACTGATAGCTGTCAATCCTATATACTCTGTACAGTCATGCGTTTCCAGCAATCTTGTCTTGAGTTTTCCCACCGTCTGGTCTATAGTCGTTCTCGTCCTTCTGCGTTTTTGGTACCGCGCATGTCTCATCAGCGCCGTGCGAAAGGAGCGAAATGGATCTTTTCGACTGCATCTACTGCCTGGACAGGGTCCTGCGCCAGTCGCGCTATCCGGTCCCTCATGCTGTTCTCCAAACCACTGAACGCGCCATCTCTCCGCAGCGCATCATTCATTACCGTGAAATTGGTACCTTGATGCTTGGGACCATTCCCAAAAGGCGCTCAGGAGCTTTTCCGTGGACCGCATCGTAGCAGTTTTGAGCTTTGCGTTTGGTAAACTATGAAGCCAAGAACCGTAAAAGACGCAGAATATTCTTACTTCAAGGCAGCAAATCGTTTCGTTGCCGTTGACGTGGAAACGACCGGACTTTCAACAAAGCGCGGAGATCGGATCATCGAAATCGGCGCGGTTGTGGTTGAAGGGGTGAATACCGGCAAAGAGTTCCATGCGCTTATTAGCGTGAAAGAGCAGATTCATTGGGCTGCGCAACAAGTTCACGGCATTACAAACGATATGCTGCTCGGCAAACCGATGGCGGAAGAGGTGATGCCGGAATTCAGAAAGTTTATCGCGGACAGCACGCTCGTGGCCCATAACGCGAGATTCGACATGGGGTTCATCAGCCATGAATTCCTGCGGCTCGGCATGGGACTGACGAATCCTTATCACTGCACGCTGGCAATGAGCAGGGCGCTTTATCCAAAACTGAGGAACCACCAGCTTGATACGGTCTATCGGCATTTATTCGGTAGGATACCTGGAGAGGCCAAGCGCCACCGGGCGCTTGATGACGCTCGACTTGTGGCGAGGATGTGGGTTGAGATGATGGAAAATAACAGTTCAAACCGTTCAAACGGTTTAATCGGTTCAAATAGTCCTTCTGCTTAAACGGCCTAAACGGTTTTAAATCGGCTTGAACGTCTGTAACGGATTAAACGGTTTGATCGGATTTTTGGGTATACCTTGGTAAGTATTTGAAATCATGTTGATTGAACACTTGTCAGGCCGGAAAGAAACATCTGCTTGTTTTTCAGCCTAAGGTTTTTCGAAGCCCACAATCAGGGATTCCCCTATATACTTCTGTGCTTGACTATGCCATAAATACGTTCTGCAAGACCATCTCAGAGGAACTTGGAAATAACCCGGCGGTTATCATCTCTTACGTTTTACTGTCTCGACGTAGCGGCGGCAATCAACTAAAAAAGGAAAAAGCATGACTCACTTTTGGGCAAAAACCACTCTAGACGAAAAGCCGGGTCTTTCTGTCTACGACCACATGGCGAATGTTGGGAATGTCGCTCGCGCTATCGCTGAGACTTCGCCTGAGCTTCTTGATCGGTTCCATATGAAATCAGCGTTGGTTGGCGCTCTTGCTGCTCTTCATGACCTTGGCAAGATATCGCCGGGTTTCCAGCGAAAGTGCGAAGCATGGCTTGAAGAGAACGGGCTGACAAAGATTGCTCGGAACGGCGTTTGGGATACGGCCATGGAATCGGACCACGGCAGAGTGTCCCACTCGGCCATTCAATCCTTTCTCTCGGAGATAAAAATTGAACGGGAGTCTGCCAAGTACGTTTCTGCCGTGCTTGGCGCCCACCATGGACGATTAAACCCACCCAATGATCGCGGCTATCTACCTCAGCGGTTAATTTCGGACTCTGCCAGCCGGATCGATTGGAATGCTGAGCGTATGGCGAACGCTCGAAAGATATGGGACATCTTTGAGGAGGGCCGTGTTCCATTTACGTTAACGGATGATTCACCAGCCCTCTGGTGGTTAGCAGGGCTTACCTCAGTGGCAGATTGGAT
>JBGPIG010000085.1:0-9464 GCA_041484745.1 Nitrospirota bacterium
CTCGTCGGTAACACCGGCTGTTCTGCCATCTGCAGAGCCTGAATCGATTCAAGCGGGGCAACCGATAAGCATTGCCGTTTTGACATCAGCCAACCGTCGAAGTCGGTGAGGAACAAGATGGGACCGGTCAAGCAGCAATTCGAAAATACCCCGTCCGAGGTGCAGCCGGGGGACGTGCGCATTGATCTCCCACATCTCTGAAACGCGCCCAAGTCGACGCCGCGCGACCAAAAAGAGGAGCCGGCTGATGAGCGATGCCTTCTCTTTCCTGATTCCCTCTATACGAGCCATGAGAGTACCCCCCTCTAATATTATCGCTCCGTCAGGAAGGAGTCAGGACCTTCGCGTTCGTCAGGTCCAGGTGCACGGTTTCCTGGTCAGCCGTCACCCATACCTGGCCGTCCTGAATAGTGAATTGAAGTTTCATGCTGCGCCGCGACAGGCCGGCGAGCGCCGCGGGAGCGCTCGCGGGCAGGTTCACTACGGACAGGTTGCTCGAGCGTTCGAGACTGCTCCTGATCTGGTTCAGCCACACATCTGCGCCGTGGCCTCCGTAGGTAAAGATGAATACCCGGGCCGCGCGTCCGCAGGCCTTGCGAATGCGTTTCTCGTCGGGCTGACCCACGTCGATCCAGATACGGATTGCGCCGGTCAAGTCCTTTTGCCAGAGTGAGGGCTCCTCATCGTTCCCGATGCTGTCGGCAAAGACGAGCGCCTCATGAGCATGCAGGGCAAAGGCAAGAAGACGCACCATCATGCGCTCGTCGGTCTCGGACGGGTGGCGGGCGATGGTAAGGCTGTGATCGCCGTAGTAGTTGCGGTCCATGTCGGCAATCTGGAGTTCTGCTTTGAAGATAGTGGCTTTCAGCGCCATGTCGTCCTTGTAAGAGGGGGTCCTTGAGCGAATGAAGGAGACTACCGTAAATCATTCGTCAAGGCAAGCGGAATTTAAACGAACACCAAAGTCTTCCGGGGTATGGCCGTACGGTTATTATTGCTTGATTTTTTTTATGAAAGGGATATAATCCGTCCGTTTTGGCGCCGACCGGTCCGGGCGGCGACGGTTGAATAAAAATTCAATGCGGCTGCGCGTTTTTCATCCGATTCATTTCCATCGATACGAGCGCGCTGCCGTTACTCATATGAGAGAAAGGGGGTGAAGAATTATGAAGAAGATCCTTGCAATCATTGCCGTTGCGATGGTCGCCGCAACGTTCGCTTTAGCGGGGTGCCAGAAGCAGGAGGCTCCGAAACCTGCCGAGCAGTCTGCGCCGACCTCGACGATGACCACGACGGCGCCCGCCGCTCCCGAGCACAAGTAATATCCGGGCGTTGGGCGCACAGAGGCTCTCCGGCTGTCCCGGAGGGCCTTTTTTTGCCCTGCTCGTTTCACCTTCCGTGCCTTCCTCGGCCAACACCCTTGCCTTGACATGACATCATCGATATCGCCGTCGGGTCTACGCCAAAAGGGCGGCCCTTTGATGTTCGCACGCTTCATGACCTTGCCGTTCTTCACACTCTGAACTGTCTTTATAGGCGATGAAGCGACATGATCCGGCTTGGCGCTGTCCGTCTTTTCCGACGCTCCTGCTATTACTGGATGATCCACTCGCTCCGTTTTACCAGTTCAGGCTGCGGCCCTTCGGTGAGCTGGACAATATAGCATCCTTTCGAGGCATACCGCTGGCCGGTGCCGAAGCTGAGGCGCGGGTAGGTCACCGGGGTCACGGACAGGTCGGGCGTCGCTTCCAGCAGTTCGATGAAATAATCCCGGTACACGAACATCCTCATCCGGGAAAGAGGACCGGTGAGAATCGAGAACAGAGAGTACATCTTGAACGTAATGTCCGGGTTGCTGATCGTGATATTGTTCCTTTTGAGCGCTGTTTCTATGTTCGCCTTGTACACCCGGGACTCCTGCGGAAACGAGTAGGGATAGGTCAGATAAACGGACTGCCGCTGCTTTTCGGGCAAAGAATACAACCGGCCGCCCAGAAGACTGGATGAGGCGATGACCAAATCAGGCATGCTGCGCGACCGGGCCAGGCTGTCGAGCCCCGGGAAAGCGACGGCATCCAGCCACAAGAGGACCACGCGATGTTTGCTTTTTTCGCCCAGCTTTTTCCAGAAGCCCGCTGGTGGAGAAGCTTCCCCGGCGACAATGCGGTTCTCAGGGGCCGCATGGCCGAGACCCGTCCAGGTTTCTTCGAACGCTTTGGACAGGACACGTCCCGCCCGGTCATTGCGAAACACCTGGACGATCGAGACCTCTTTCGGCAGGTCCTCTTTACGGTGCAGGAACCGGGCGGCGGCTTCACCCTCCTGATACAAGCCCTTCGAAAGGTAGAACGTGAGACCTCCTGCGCCGGAGATGACGGGAAAATCCGTGATGGGAAAGATCGTCGGGACCTTGTGGTCCTCGCAGAACTTATGGACCGGCGCCCATTCGCCCGTGGTGATGCCCCCCAAAAGCGCAAACACCGGCTCCTTGCGGTAATATTCTTCCAGCTGCGCTCGCCAGGTTTCCGCAGGTCCCTTCAGGTCCCAGACCGCCAGAGACAGTTTCCTCAACTCGCGGGCCTCGCCTTCCTGGACAAAGGCGCCGGCCCGGGCGCTGCGCTCCGTGTTGCGCGATATGCTCCAGTTGTCGATATAGTACCGCAGCGGGGCCAGCATCGCCTCGCGGTCCGCCTTGTTCACCTCGTCGGTAATGACCGTGGCAAAGCGCAGGGCCGTATCGGTCACGCCGGCCTCGTTGCCCGTTGACAGGTTTTTGAGGTAGAAGACCAGGATGTTCATATCGCGGTCGCTCAGGAAATAGATCGGCATGGTCGTGCTCATCTGCCTGCCGGCGGGGTCTTGCCCGGTACGCATCGCGCGGGCAAGGGTATCGTCGGTGTAGGCCGGACGATACAGCTCCGTTTGCCGGTTCGCAGATGAACGCCTGCTCAGCGGAACGCCTTTGAACTTCGACAGCGGCGTATAGAGCTGTGCGCTGTTGATCGGCGGCGTCCTGATCGTGCCCTCCAGGGACCCGAAACCGCTCCGCTGATGGCAGTTCGCGCAGGTGAATTGATCGCCCGCCATCGGGATATCACCTTTGACCATCGCTGTGAGCGGCTGTCCGGAAGGAAGGATTCCTTCGCGATACATCCGTTCGCCGAGACGCAGGGCTTCCTCGCGAGATACCCCCGCGACCATGTCCCGCTGCGATGCTTCCGCCATGACCGAGCCGGGCAATGCGAAAGCAAGCAGGGCGGCTGCCAGGACAGGGACCCCCAGGGTCTTCACGGACAGGAACGCTCTTCTCGTCATTTCCGCACCTTCTCATATTCCACCAGAAGCTCGCCGGCGCCAATGAGTCCATAGACCCTGACCCAGCGGCTGTCGGATGGGGATTTCAGCAGGATCACCGGGTAGTGGTTCATTTTATTCAGCGTATACACGTTGAATGCCTTCAATACCCGCGAAATATCGTCCCGGGCGCCGGTCAAAAAATCCCATCCCGGTTTCGCGTTATACCGCTTCAAATAGGCTTTCATCGCCTTCGGGGTGTCGAATTCCGGGTCCACCGAAATGGAAACAAGCTGAGTTGTTCCGCTTTCCTCAATGACGGTTTTCTGGAAGTTCGCGAAATTTATCGAAAGGACCGGGCAAATAGTTGTGCAGGTCGTGTACACAAAATCGACCAGGACCGGTCTGTCCGACGTGAGCAGTTTGCTGAGACTCACCTTGACGCCGTCCTGGTTGATCAGCGTTACGTCAGGGACCTCATAGTTTTCAAGGGTCCGTGTATAGGTCTTGTCCCGTCCGGCCCAGGCCTCGTTCGAGAGACACAGGCCAAGGAGCAGGCACAGAAGCAACAGGGTCTGTTTGCGGGGCATGGCTGCTCTCCTGATCATAAGAGGTGCTGAGAATAAATAACGCATTATTCTTTGAAGTATAGCTGAAACCCGACGCCGGATAAAGGAATAATGACATTTTTTCAGGCAGGGACTCTCCCGTATTGATTTCGTTCCCCCTCCGCCACAGGCCCCCGAAACCGCCCCAGAGCAGCTTCACGGTCTCCGCCATGCCCCTGAAGAAGAGAACCAACAATATGATATAATGAAGATAGAAATAGACTTCTTTCTTCAGGGATCGTTTCGTTGCCGGTTCCGGGGGCTGAAGGGAGGAATCATGAACAGGATAGAGAAAAAAGAAACGGCTGCCGACGCCGCAAAGTTATTTAAAGAGGAAGTCCTCGAATTGATGCCGGATATTCCCCGCAAAGAGCTTTGTGACATGGTGGATGACTATATCTATTATCAGACGGACGACGTGAGCAGGGAAGAGGCCCACGCGGTAGTCGACGTAACCTGCAGACAGGTCGTGAAAAGAGGTTGAGGACCGCTCTCCCGGGGACTTTTTTTGAGGAGAATCACGCCGCGTCCGCAATCTCGCCCATTCTATCATACCGCTCTTTCATTATCGCCCCTCCGTGGTCTTCGCGGCCCCGCGTGGGCATTGATGGACCGAAATTTCCAATTTCCGTCCCGGGAAGTTTGTTCACCGCCGGATGACCAGCAGCGTGCGCCCGTCCCCGTTCTCCGCCGCCTGCATCACCTGGGCGCCGCATCCCTCGCCGTACACCAGCTCGATCGCCTCGACAAAACCGGGGCTCAGACTGCGCGAACCCGGCGCTTTCCGGGCATTGCAGTTGAACAGAAAGGCGTCATCGATCATGGCAAGGACCTCATCGCCTTCCGAGAAGTGCATGGGCCAGAGGAGGCAGACCTTCGGCTTTACCTGCTCGAGGGGCAAGCCGAGCGATACGGCGACGGTGTGCAGGGAGCAGTGGATCCGGTGAGGGGACCGATAGGCGAAGAGGCAGAGGCCGTCCTCGGTCGTGTCGATGGAAAAAAGCCCGGGTTCCTCTTCCTCGAACACATTGTCGTATCCCCGCGTAGTCAGGAGATGGGGGCAGAACTTGGCGGCCTCGGGCAGGACCCTGATGATCCTCTTCAGCTCTACCGTGGTGACGCAGACCTCGTATGACGAGCAGCAGCACCGCCCGCCCTTGGCGCAGCCGTTGCAGCGGTTCTCAAGCGACAGGAGCGATTCGACATCGACCTCCACGCCGCAGCGCTGATGCCGCGGCAATCGCTTCTGACGGCGATTTTCCGGACCAGGTGATCGCATAGGCCTCAAGGAGAGATCAGGGGGATTACCCGAAAATGTTTTTTAATCCAGTTGGGTATCGTCTCTAAGGTCTTCGTAAAACTGCCTGAGATTGGGGAGCGTCTCCGCGGACATGGCCTTCATCCCGCTTCGGGGGTGCTCGTTCAGGATGCCCGTGATCATGTAGGGGATATGATACCCCCACTCCACCTTCGCCTTCATGGGGATGAATATTTCCTGGATGATCGAGATGATCGGCCGGATATCGAACTTCGGGTTCTTGAGGAACGAGAGCAGGAGTTCCGTGGGACAGTTGCCCGCGCCTCTCCCCATTCCATAGATAGTCGAGTCGAGGCGGTTGATCCCCGCGACGATACCGTCTATCGTGTTTGAAAAGGCGAGCTGCTGATTATTGTGAGTATGGATGCCGAGCTCCTTTCCCGGAAGCGCAGACTGGTATTTCTTCGCGAAGAAATGGATCTGCTCCGAATACATCGCGCCGAAGCTGTCGACGAGATAGATGACCGGCACCTCGCTTTTTGCAAGGTCCTCGAGCGCATCATCGAGCTCCTTTTCGAGGACCTTCGAGACCGCCATGAGGTTGATCGTCGTCTCATAGCCCTTCTCCATGCAGTGGTGGGCAAGGCTGATAGCTTTATCAACCTCTTTCGCATAACAGGCCACTCTGATCATATCAAGAACGCTCTCGCTCTTTTGAGGGATGTCCACGTCATCAATGCGGCCTATGTCCGCCATGGCGGACAATTTCATCGTCTTGTCGTGGCCGCCGACGATCCTTTTCAGGTCGTCTTCGGAGCAGAACTTCCATGCGCCGTTGTCGGCCCGGGAAAAGTATTTCTCCGAGGACTTGTATCCTATCTCCATATAGTCGACGCCGGCCTGGGAGAGGGCGGTGAAGACCTTCCTGACGAAATCATCATTGAACTGCCACTGGTTGATCAAGCCGCCGTCACGGACGGTGCAATCGAGGATCTTTATCTGAGGACGAAACATTTTGTGATGCCTCCTGAAATGAAATTATTCCCAGCCCGCCTTGCGGAAAAAAGAAGCGGAAAAAAGAACAGGCACATATACACGATTACCATCCGGACGTGAGGTCAGGCCTGCGTTTGGGCAAAAGCCCCGGCCTTCCCGACAAAACTTCTCGCCAGCCCGGTAATGGAATTCCAGTCCGCCGCTGTCACGAGCTGGCGCTTGATGATAGCCGACCCGATAAGTATCCCCGCGGCGTCGGCTGAAAGGTATGAGGAGACAGTATCGAGGGTCGCCCCGCCGCACAGCATATATCTCACAAAAGGCAGCGGCCCCCGGACCGCCTTGAGAAAAGCGAGGCCGCCGATCTCGACAAAGGGGAAGAGCTTTATGATATCTCCGCCCGCTTTATGTGCCCGGTAAATTTCCGTCGGCGTGCACGCGCCGGGGATCGAAACAAGGCCTTCCTTTTTTGTGAACGTCACCACCTCTTCGTCGAAATTGGGGCTTACGATGTAGGACGCTCCGGCCGCAATCGCCTTTTTCGCATCATCAACGCTCAGGACCGTTCCGGCCCCGACCGTGACCCTTTCGTCCTTGCTTAACCGCCGCATCACCTCGACGGCCCCCGGCACCGAGAAGGTGATCTCGATGAACCTGATCCCGCCTTCAACGCAGGCCAACGCCGCATGATAGGCATCTTCCGGGGTTTCGGTACGGACAGCGACCATCAACTGACAGTTCTTCAGGTTTTTTATAAGACCCTCTGCCTGCGTCATCAGCTCCTCATTCCGTCGTACTCCGGATAATAATGCTGCCGAAAGGACCTCGGCCCGCAGGCTGCGAGGGAGATCTAAAAGTCAGGGAACATCTTCAACGAGACTACCTGGCCGTTGACCGTTGCCTTTGCCTGCAAAATACCCCCTTCGATATAATCAAGTTCAAAGTTCGCGATTCCACGCGCCACCAAACGCTTCGCATCCGCCGGACATCCTCCTTCGCAGCCCGCTATCCCCTTCACCATCTTCGGCAGCAGGCCCTGCAGATCCAGCCCCTGAGCCGCGGCGCCATGCTCACCAAGAAACGCCTCTATCTGCCCGACAAGGGCGTCGACATCAAGACGAAAGGGGTTCTCGATCGGGATGCCGAGAGATTTTGCTCCTACGCGAATGTCCAGTTCCATGGTACGTCCTCCCAGCCGGTTCAGATTGTGCGTCATTATACCGATGCCGTTGCATAAAGTCAAAGCAGAACATGGCGGTGAGCAGAGACTGTCGCCTTCTAGAACATTCCGTTCGTGTTCGCCGCTTTTTCAAGGATTTCTTCGTGAACGTCCCAGTGTTCGACGATCTTTCCGGACTCGAGCCGGAAAATATCAACAATGGCAATGCCGCGCGTGCCCGGGACCCTGACGGCGTGCACATGGAGGACCACGTAGTTGTTGTCGGCGAATGCGCGCTTGATCTCGCTGTGGGACGCGGGATATTTCTCCCGCAGGAATGCGATAAAATTCTTCAGGCCGTCTCTGCCGTCAGCGGCCATCTGGTTATGCTGGATATACCTCGGGCCGAGGTATTTCGCGGCAGCCTCCCCATCCTTCTGATTGATCGCTTTCTCGTAAAACTCCAGAACGGTTCTTTTATTCGTTTCCTGCTGCTGAGTGCCGGCTGCGTAGGCCGATTGGGCCGCAATCGCCAGACCGACTGCCACAAGATTCAAGATGATCTTCATAGAAAGCGCTCCTTTCACGTCGGCTGGAACTCTGCTTATAACGTACTTCAAAAATAGCGCCGGCCAGACCGTGTGTCAAGCGAGCGCGTCGAGCTGAGGATGCGGGATATTCCGCTTTCCGGCGCAGGCGGGTCATGCAGAGAGGTTGGCAGAGAGAAGGATGATTATCAAAATGATGGGTACTGAAATATTCCCCTCACCGGATAGCTGATCGTCGAGTAAAGGCAAATGCCGGTGCGAGGCTGTCTGCTGCTGCGATTTATCGAGACAGTGCCCTAACGATTCTCATGCCATCTGATCCAAACAGAGGTATAATGAAGGCAGATAGGTACAGAGTTTGATAACATTGAAACAGTTGAGGGGTTATTGAACTCCTGCTGAAGAAAGGGGTGATTATCATGTTGGTAAAAGAATCAATAGCGGAACTCAAGAAGTTTACCAAACCCGATGAAGTGAGAGAATTCCCGAAAGGAAGATTAGAGCTGGTGAAGATCGGGGGGGCCACGATAGGACGGGCTACATTCGAGCCGGGGTGGAGATGGTCCACTTCCCTGCAGCCGATTGTGAAGACCAAAAGCTGTGAGGCCCCGCATTTCCAATATCATCTCTCGGGAATACTTATGATTCAGATGGATGATGGAAAAACGTTTGAGGCAAAGGCCGGCGATGTATCTTTGCTGCCGATAGGACATGATGCTTGGGTCGTCGGTGATGAACCTGCCGTTGTCGTGGATTTTCAGGGCATGCTTGATTATGCCAAAGCGGGCAACGGGACATAAGAACGTTCGAGTGTCCGATTGTCAAAATAAAAGACCGGGTCCCGTTGGTTTAGGGTCAGGTGATATGACACGTCAGGCAGAGGCGGCTATATTTGTCCTCAACGGCAAGATGCTTTGGCTGCTGATTTTCAAGATTGTGGCATGAGATGCAGACAATGTTATTGTTCTTGAGCTTTATCCCGTGCGAGAGAACATACGATCTCGAATTGAATCCTTTCTCTTTAAGTTTCGGCGGATATTGCACGGATTGGGGGTGCGATCGTGCTGTATCACACGAAGCGTTCCCCGCATTTCGCGGAACGGACGCCATGCCGTCGTGACAGGTTATGCATACGTCCACGGCAAGGGGATCAACCTTGAGGCCGTGGTGGTCCACGGAAGATGCGTAAAGATCGTGCGAATCTGTCCCGCACAGGAGAAGAAAGAGCAGACCCGCTATTGTGCGCACCATATGCGTTTCCTCCGCGGCCGTGCAGGCCGCTCCCGCGTCAGAGAGTTCAATTGCTTACCGTTTATCGGCCCCTTCACGACTCCCTGCGTAAAGGCGCAAGGCAGCATAATTTCGAGTACGGCGTATTTCAGGCAAAAACACTGAAGTCCAACATTAAATAGGCGACACCGGGATGTTCGTCCCAAAACATCTTCTGCTAGAGCTCGACGATCCTCGTGCTGATCTCGATCGCCGCCTCGGCGCCCTGGCCGGCGGAGATGATCGCCTGGGAGTGGCCATGGCGGAGAGCGCCGAGGACGAAGAGGCCGGGGACGCTCGACTCGCCGGCGCCCCTCGTCATGATCTTGAAC
>JBGPIG010000086.1:0-9462 GCA_041484745.1 Nitrospirota bacterium
ACGTGACCGAAAAGCTCAGGCTTGAGTCGATCGCCGAGGCGGTCAATACCATGGACAGCATCGGATACGTCTTTGCCGGCGTGCGCCACGAGATCGGAAACCCGATCAATTCGGCGAAATCCATCCTGACCGTCCTGATCCACAAGCTGGATACTGCCCCGCCCGAACGCATCCGCGACTATGCGGACCGCGCCCTGAACGAGGTGGGACGCGTGGAACAGGTGCTGCGGAGCCTCCGGAGCTACAGCCTCTATGAAACGCCGGAAATCAAGGACGTCCGGATCGACATCCTGATGAACGAGTTCCGCGGACTGATCTCGGAAGACCTGCACCACCGGGGCATTTCGCTCTCGGTGCGGGTGGACCCGGACGTGGTGAGCCTGCGCGCCGACACGCGTGCGCTCCAGCAGGTGCTGCTGAACATCATCACCAATGCGATGGATGCGTTGGAGGGCAGGCCGGAACCGCGCATCGATGTCGTCGTATCGCACCAGGACGGAACGGTCCTGCTCCGTATATCCGACAACGGCAAGGGGATCACCGAACAGCAGCAGAACGACCTGTTCAAGCCGTTCTATACATCAAAACCCCACGGGACCGGACTCGGCCTGGTCATCGTGAAGAAGATGGTGATACTGATGAACGGCGGGATCGAGATCTCCAGCCGGGCCGGCCTGGGCACCGACGTCACGATAACTTTGGAGGGAACGGAACATGTCTAACAAGAGCAGGAAGTCGCTTCTGATCATCGACGATGAACGGACCTTTTGCATTGCGGTCAGGGATTTTCTTGGTGGAGAGGACCTCGAAGTCCTGACTGCCCATTCCGGGTCCGAGGGCATCGCCATCTGCGCCCGCCGGTCGGTGGATGTCGTGCTGCTGGACCAGCGGCTGCCGGACGGCGATGGACACAGTCTGGTGCCGGAGATCCTGAAATTCAACGAACAGACCAAGATCATCTTCATCACCGCGTACCCGACCTTCGAGAACGCGATAACGGCGGTCCGCGCGGGCGCCCACGACTATCTGTCGAAGCCGCTCGACATGGAGGAGCTTCGGTTGACCGTCCAGAAGGCCCTCCGGACACTTGCCCTTGAACAGGTGGCGGAGATCCATGCCATCGAACAGGAGCGCGAAAGCGAGCAGTCCATCCTCGTCGGGAAGGAGGGAGGACTCGCGGAAGTGGCTAAGCTCGTGGAGTCCGCGCAGCGGACCACATCACCGGTCCTGATCACCGGCGAGACCGGGACGGGCAAGAACCTTGTCGCCAAGGCCATTCACTACGGGGGGGCCCTGGGCCGAGCGCCCTTCATCAGCGTCAATTGCGCGTCCCTGCCGGAGAACCTGATCGAAACCGAGTTGTTCGGTCACGAAAAAGGGGCATTCACCGGGGCCATTGCGGCCAGAAAAGGCATGTTCGAAATGGCGGACGGCGGCACGCTCTTTCTTGACGAGATCGGCGAGCTGCCGCTGCATCTCCAATCGAAGCTGCTGAGCGCCCTCGAAGAAGGCACCATCCGGAGGATCGGCAGCATGGTTTCAAAACCCATAACCGTCCGGATCATGGCGGCCACGAACAGCGACATGGAGACCGCCCTCGGGACGCGCTTTCGCAAGGACCTGTACTACCGGCTCAGCGTCGTCCGCATCCACATACCCCCCCTGCGCGAGCGCATCGGCGACATCCCCCTGCTCTGCAACTATTTTCTCAAGAGGCTTGCGCAAGGCCGTACCATCACGCTGCCGGATTCCGAGATTGGCCTGCTCCAGAGATACGATTGGCCCGGAAATGTCCGGGAGCTGAAGAATGTCCTCGAGCGTTCGCTGTTCCATTCCGACTGTTCGGAGGTCAGACCGTCCCTGATCATAGGGGCCTCGGCAATGAAATCGCCGCGGGCAATCGCGCCAAAGGACAATGGGGCGCCGTTCAAGACCCTTGACGAGGCGGAGAAGGAACTTATCAAGCAGGGCCTTGAGCAATGCAACGGCAACATTACCAAGACCGCGCGGATGCTCGGCATTTCCCTCTCCACATTGAAGAGAAAAATTAAAGAATTACGGCTGCGATAATACGCCGGTCCAATTTGAACTTTCCAAAATGGACCGGTCACTTCCTTCGAAGTTCCAGACCCCGACCTACTCTCTTGATTTTAAAAACAATCTGCCCATGCCATCATTTGGCATCTCCCTTGCTATCGTATTACTGCAATGCGATATCGACAGGAGGTCCCCCATGTTTAACAACACAATGCTTGCGCGGCAGGATGAAGAACAGGACATAGAGTTTGACGACGACGCGGAGCAGGACGGCGAGATCAGGTTCGACACGGTGAAAGGCACATCGCAGGGGAGCCGCCCGAAAGACGGACCGGTGGGCGCGGAGCCGGACATCATTAAACAGTATTTGCAGGAGATCAGAAAAACGCCTCTTCTCACGTTCGAGGATGAACAGAGGCTCGCCCGGCTGATAGCGAGGGGGGACAAGGAGGCCCGGAGCCGGATGATCGAGGCGAACCTGCGGCTGGTCGTGTCCATGGGCAAACGATACATCAACCGGGGGCTTCCGTTCGCCGACATCATCGAGGAGGGGAACATCGGTCTGATCAGGGCGGTGGAGAAGTTCGACTATAAGCGCGGCCTCAGGTTCAGTACGTATGCGGTCTGGTGGATCCGGCAGGCGATCGAGCGCGCCATCGCGTGCCAGGTCAAGATCATTCGGCTGCCCATCCATGTCGGTGAGGACGTCTACCGGTATATGCGCGCGGTCAGAAAACTGGTCCAGGAACTGAAGCGGGAGCCGTCCCCCGAAGAGACCGCGAAAAAGATCAAGATAAGCGTGCAGGCGGCCCGCGCCCTGTCCCAGGTGTCGCGTGAAGTCCATTCGCTCGACATGCTCATCAGCGACAACGGAGAGGACACCCTCAAGGACGTTTTAGAGGACGAGCAGACCCCCCCGCCGGATACCGCCCCGCAAGAGGCCGGCCGCCGCAAACAGATCGAAGAATGGGTCTCCGGGCTTCCGGAAACCGAACGCAAGGTCATCGAACTCCGGTATGGACTGGGGCAGAGGCCCCCTTTGACCCTCAACACCATCGGCAAGCAGTTCGGCATCACCCGGGAGCGCGTCAGGCAGATCGAACGAAATTCGATCAAGCGGATGCGGAAGATGACCCAGGATATGAACATCTCCCTGAGAGAGGTTTTGTAGCAGACCCTGTCGCCGCATGAGGCGCCTGCCGTCCGCATGAAGTAGCCGGCGTCTTGACACCCCCGCCATCCGGTGCTATAGTTTAAAAGAAGACAATATCAGTCCCGATAAAAGCCGGACCCTTCGCGAGAAGGGGGGCGGAAAGTTACGGGTCTTCAGGGAGCGGGAAGACAGCCGAATTGCCGAAGGACGAAATATCCGAGGCAGTCCGGCTTTTTTTTGATAGGGGCTGGAGGTATGAGCATGACAACCAAAGCGAAATTCGACAAACGGGAAAAAACGATCCTGGTGACGGGCGCGACCGGGTACCAGGGCGGCGCCGTAGCGCTCGCTTTGCTTTTGAACGCGGGATGGAAAGTGCGGGCGCTGGTGCGCGAGGAAACGAACAGCGCGACCCGTACGCTCATGGGAAAGGGAGCGGAACTCGTTACGGGTGACCGCGATGACCGGGATTCCCTCGTCAAGGCGCTGAAGGGCGTGTACGGGGTCTTCAGTGTGCTGACCTCGACGACCGGAGGCCCGGAGGACGAAATCAGAGAAGGCAACGCATTGGCGGACCTTGCCGGGGACGCGGGCATAGAACACTTCATCTACAGTTCCGTGGCGGGCGCAGATCGGGGCACAGGAGTGTCATTCTTTGAAAGCAAGGAAACAATCGAGCGGCATATCCGGGAGATCGGCCTGCCGGCCACCATTGTTCGTCCGTCCTTCTTCATGCACAACCTGAGAGCGCCGGAGATGTATGCCTCGATCATGAACGGGACGCTCGCCCTGGCCGTCAAATCGGAGCGGCCCGTCCAGATGCTGGCCGTGGAGGACCTGGGAGAGTTCGTCCGGATCGCGTTCGAGAATCCCGGGGAGTATATCGGCAAGACGATCGAACTAGCGGGGGATGAACTGACCATGCCGCAGGTAGCGCTGGCCCTCAGCAGGAGACTCGGCAAGATTGTACAGTATACGCAGCAGCCCATCGAGGATGTGCGGCGCTTCAATGCCGACATGGCGCGGATGTTCGAATGGATGAACGGGCACAGGGACCGCGTTGATATAGCAGCGCTCTGCATTGCCCACCCAGGCATGATGTCGTTCGAGACCTGGCTCCGGATGACAAAGTGGGCCAAGGCCGCATAGCGGATCGGGACTAGGGATAGGGCCCCCTGCCGGATCCCGGCCTCCTCCGAGGTGTTGGTTTATATATTTTCGGGTTTGAGGTAAAGCGTCAGATGACCACAACCGTTCATGACTGCATCATTATCGGCGCCGGGCCGGGCGGCCTGCAGGCGTCGATTTATCTGGGGAGGTACAATCGCGACGTGCTGCTCCTGGATCGGAGCGGCGGCCGCACGTGGCACGCGCGGAAGATCGAGAACTTCCTGTCCCATCAGGAGATCGCGGGTAGCGAGATCATCGAGCGCGGCATGGAACAAGCGAGGCGTTTCGGCGTGCAGATGGAGCGTGAGACGGTGCTCTCGGTGAGGAAGGAGGAGAATTTCATCGTGGCTTCCCGGGACAGGGAGTATCGTTCCCGCTATGTCATCGTGTCCTCGGGCGTTTTTGACAATCTTCCCGCGATCGAGGGGGTCTTCCGGTTTCTGGGGCGAGGATACTATACCTGTCTTGACTGCGATGGCTACCGGTTGACGGGCAAAAAAGCCGTTGTCCTGGGAGACCGGATCGAGGCGGTGAATGTGGCGCTGGCGGTGAAAGAGATGTTCACCCCGGACGTGACGTTCATCCCGTACCGGTTTGCGCTGCCGGACCCGGCGGCCGAGGTCCTTGCTGACGAGCAGGTCCCCATTATCGCCGATGAACCCGTCGCCATTACGGGGGTGCGGGACGTGGACGGACTGGTCCTCAAGAGCGGCAAAACCGTACCATGCGACGGCATCATGGCCACGTTCGGCACGAAATTGAACGACGAGTTCCTGTCAGGCCTCGGCCTCAAGCGGGACGCAGCCGGGGTAAAGTATGTGGTAAACAGCGTTTACGAATCGTCGCGGAGCGGGTTGTACATTGTCGGCCCCCTGAATACCGGGCAGGACCAGGCAGTGATCGCAGCGGGTGAAGGCGCGGTTGCCGCCATTGATATAAACAAACACATCCTGGAGGAGGATCATGCGCGGAACTCCGAGTACCATGCCGTATGCTCGTTGTGAGGATGTGCGACGAAAAGCGAAAGAGGGGGGGAGCATGAGGTCGTGAACGAAAGTTCGGCGGACCATATTGAGTTGATTGAAATGGACCGGTGGGTGAGTGAAGCGGTCTAGTTTTTTTCTTAGTGATTGATTTTTTATGCTTTCCTGCGCGGCATTTCATTTGCATCACTAAGAGAGCGAAAAAGTCAGTTACTCATGAGATCACCCCAGGCGCTCGCAGCCTCGCCATGAAAATAGCAAGTGAATGATTTTGTTACACCAGGTTGTCCCGACTGGATGGATGGCGTCGCAGGTACCGCTCCGGCATGGCCCGACTGCCGAGTTCGAAGAGAAAAAAATGCGGGAGGTGATGCAGATGATTACGAAAACTCAGGTCTTGTTGCAGGAGAAGGAAGCAACCCGGGATCATGACGATGATGCGGACGAGGATGAGGATACCGAGGACTGGTCAGGCGTCGGGGAACGCGCGCGTGCGCAGCGAAGCGTTGAAAACGAGCCCCGGGACCAGGAACCGAACATCGTTTATCAATACCTGCGGGAGATCCAAAGAACGCCGCTGCTCACGTTCGAAGAGGAGCAGGAGCTGGCCAGGCGCATCAAGCAAGGGGACCGGGAGGCCCGCGCCCGGATGATCGAGGCGAATCTGCGGCTTGTTGTGGCCATGGGCAAACGGTACATCAGCCGCGGGTTGCCGTTCCCCGACATCATCGACGAAGGCAACATCGGGTTGATCAAGGCGGTGGACAAATTCGACTACAAGCGCGGTTTCAAGTTCAGCACTTATGCGGTATGGTGGATACGGCAGGCGATCGAACGGGCCATTGCAAACCAGTCGAGGATCATCCGTCTGCCGGTGCGGGTCGGGGAGGAAGTCTACCGGTATACCCGGACCGCGAGAAAACTGTCGCAAGTTTTGAAGCGAGACCCGTTTCCCGATGAGATCGCGGCCGCCATGCGGATCAGCGTGGAAAAGGCCCGGATTCTGTCCCAGGCGTCGCGGGAGATCTCTTCCCTTGACATGCTCATCAGCGACACGGGAGATGAAACGCTCCAGGACGTCATTGAGGATGAAGGCGCACTGTCGCCCGAGGACGGCGCCAGCGAAACCAGCCGCCGCGAACAGCTTGATGAATGGATGTCCGGACTCCCGGTTAATGAACGCACGGTCATCGAGCTGCGGTATGGTCTGAACCACGAGAATCCGCGGACTCTCGACAGCATCGGCAGACAATTCGGCATCACGCGGGAGCGCGTCAGGCAGATCGAACGGAACGCGATCAACCGGATGAGGCAAAGGACGCCGGCCGGACATCGGTTACTGAACGAAGTGATGTGACGGGCCCGGACCCGACAGGGAAACAGCGAAAGGAACCTCGAAGAGAACCTTGACCTCACGACGGTTGCGCATGCCATTCCGGCAGTGCGGTGACGGAGCCTGTTGAGGCGATATCGTGAACCAAGAGCAGAGGATGCGTCCATGAAAAATATTCTGGTGATTGATGATGATGCTTTTGTTCTGCACGCCATTGCGCGGTATTTGCGCCAGTGCCTGAACGATAGTCGCATCTTTACCGCATCGAACGGTCTTGAGGGCCTGGAGGTCATGAAGGACCGCGCCGTCGATCTGGTCCTGACGGACCTCAACATGCCGTTCATGAACGGCTTTACGTTTATTGAGCAGGCGAGGAAGGAATTTCCCTCCCTGCCCATATTTGTCATGACGGCATCAAGCTTGATCGGTCTTGAGGAAGACCTGCGGGCGAGGGGAGTGGCGCGATGCTTTGAAAAACCTTTTTCCTATGATGAAATGAAGTACGCGATCGCCAGGGAGTTGAAATGCGTTGATCAAATCCCGGAGCGCAGGAGAATTCGGCGCGCGGTCTGAGTCAGACCGGCGGGCCTCTTCGTCCGTAACCAGACTTAAGTGAGACGGAAAGCATGAGCAGTGCATGCGGCAGCCCCCATCGAAAGATCGGGGTTTTTTTACGCCGGCAGCCGGAAATACCGGGCTTTCTCAATGTACCCTACAGCGTTCCGTACTATCATGAACAGGTCCTAAAAAGGTGTTGACTTCAAGCAGACCGGGCTGTACAGTGCGCTTATGCGGGATAAGGACGTGTTGGAGAACAGCATCCGGAGGCTTGTCGGCAGGGCTATCGGCGATTTCAGTCTGATTCAGGACCAAGACCGGGTCCTGGTCGCGCTGAGCGGAGGCAAGGACAGCTGGACGCTGCTTCATGTTCTCGACCAATTGCGCCGGAGGGCGCCGATCGGTTTTTCACTGGTTGTTGTCACCGTGCATCCGGGGTTCCCGGGTTTTGAAACCGGGCCGATAGAAGCCTATCTCCGTGTCCATGATTATGAATTCCGGATCGTGCATGCTCCGATCCATAAGCTCCTGCTCGACAAACTCACCGATGATGATACTCCGTGCGCGCTCTGTGCGAGGATCAAGCGGGGCGTATTGTACACGCAGGCACGGGAGCTGGGATGCACGAAGATCGCCCTGGGCCATCATCGGGACGACTTCATCGAGACGCTGCTGCTGAACCAGTTCTACAACGGCAGGATCAAGGCCATGGCTCCGCTCCTGCGCGCGGATGACGGGCAAAACGTCGTCATCCGGCCGCTGGTATATGTGCCTGAAGACGAAATTATCCGCTACGTCTCGGAGGCCCGTTTCCCCATTGCCTGCTGCGCCTGTCCCGCGTGTGGTGATACGGATCAAAAGCGGGTGCAGGTGAAAAAGCTTTTGAACGATCTCGAACAGGCGCACCCGGGCATCAAAGCGAGCCTGCTTGCCGCGCTTGGGGACGTCGATCACCGGCACTTGCTGACGTGTCGCGACGACCCACCCGTGACGAGTCATGAGGGGGGGCGGAATCATAACCCATCCGCGATGTCCGAAATCCGAAGTCATATCCGGTCATAGTTGACCCCCTGTTAGCATCGCAGCCTATGATTGCAATTCACGTAATCCGGTAGTATAATCCCAGCGTTGGGGTATTCTGGTGGCTGTGATAAAAGAAATCGGCGAACGCTGAATTTGTTGATTGATTCTATTTTGTCGGAGAAGGGATGAATTATGAAACGGATTATTCTGCTCAGCATGGTCATCGGTATCTTCCTGAGTGCCGGTCCACTTGCAGCCCTTGACTACAAAGGGCCGAGGGTCGAGGTCAAGGAACTGCGGTATGATTTTGGGAAGGTCGTTCAGGGAACACAGGCCGCGCATGTTTTCGAGATCCGGAACGTGGGCGGCGAACAGCTGGTCATCGAAAAGATCCAGCCCTCCTGAGGCTGCACTGCCGCGGTGATCAGTTCTGATCACCTGGAGCCGGGGGCTGTCGGACAAATAAAAGCGACGGTTGACACCGCTAACCGGAGCGGGCATCTGACGAAACACATCGGTATTTATTCGAATGATCGCATAACGCCCGTCCTCTCCGTGGAAGTGCTCATGGAGGTGGTACCAAAGTAGCGCGTTCACGTCCACGAGCCTGCTTCGGCACGAGGGGGCAGGCCCCACTATTTTCTTGACAATTTTCTGCCGCATATGCTACTGTCATAGCGTTTTGGCCTGTATTCTACCGAGAGAGGCAGTAAGACCTTGAAACAGCACAGACATCCGCAATATCCCAGCGACATGCCAACCCCCGGCATAGGTCCCGCCCCGGCGGGACTCTCATATCGTCGTTCATAATCATACATTAACGTTATCATGCTTAGTATCAATTCGGAGAAAACCGACGGACGTATTGTCTAAAATTTGTTGGAGGGTATACCCATGAAGAAAAAATATCTTTTAGCCCCCGGCCCGACGCCGGTGCCGCCCGAGGCGCTCCTGGCCATGGCAATGCCGATCATCCATCACCGGGCGCCGGATTTTTTGCCGGTGCTCGATTCCGCGAAAAAGGGGCTCCAGTGGCTCTACCAGACGAAGAACGATGTGCTGATCCTGTGCGCAACGGGTACCGGCGCCATGGACGGTTCGGTGACCAATTTCCTGAGTCCCGGCGATGACGTGCTGGTGGTCAACGGCGGTAAGTTCGGCGAACGCTGGACCAAGATCTGCCAGGCCTATGGCATGAAGGTGGA
>JBGPIG010000087.1:0-9190 GCA_041484745.1 Nitrospirota bacterium
CTGTTCCTGAGGCCGGGGCATGAGCTGATCAAGGAGTTCGGCGGGATCCAGAAATTTATGGGGTGGAACAGGCCGGTCCTGACGGACAGCGGCGGGTTCCAGGTCTTCAGCCTTGCGGAGCTCAGAAAAATCACGGAAGAGGGCGTCACGTTCCAGTCCCCCATCGACGGCGGCGCCAAGCACCTGATCACGCCGGAGTACGCCGTGGAGATACAGGAGGCGCTCGGCGCTGACATCATCATGGCCTTTGACGAGTGCACGCCGTACCCGGCGACCCGCGATTATGCGCAGGAGTCGCTTGAGAGGACGCTTCGCTGGGCAAAACGGTGTCGCGGGGCAAAAAAGGACACGGGCCAGGCGCTTTTCGGCATTGTTCAGGGCGGGATCTATCCTGATCTGCGAAAGCTGTCAGCGGAGGCGCTTGTTGATATCGGATTCGACGGATACGCGATCGGTGGTTTGTCCGTGGGCGAGACCAAGCCCATGATGTACGAGATGCTCGAAGCGACGGTGTCGTCACTGCCCGAAGACAAACCTCGGTACCTTATGGGCGTTGGCACCCCCGAGGACCTCGTGGAAGGCATTGAACGGGGCATCGATATGTTTGACTGCGTGATGCCGACGCGAAACGCGCGGAACGGCACGTTCTTTACCGCGTTCGGCAGGGTCGTGATCAGGAACGCGCAGTACGAACGAGACAAACAGCCGATCGATCCGGAATGCGGGTGTTACACGTGCAGGAATTTTTCGCGCGCTTACCTGCGGCATCTATTCAACGCAGGAGAGGTGCTGGCGTTGCGGCTCGGTACGATCCATAACCTCTTCTTCTATCTGGGCCTGATGCGGAACATCAGGGCGAGCATTGAGCAGGGGAGTTTTAGGGAGTTCAAAAAAGCGTTTCTGCTGAAGCGGGAAAACGCTTCGTTGTAAATGGGAACTATTAAACCGACGAGGAGGTAACAGATGTTTATCGCAACTGCTTATGCAATGGGAGCGCCGGGAGGTGACGCAGCGGCCCAGGGGGGAGGCGGGTACCAGGGCATCATCATGATGGTCGTGATCTTCGCCATCTTCTATTTCATCCTGATCCGTCCCCAGCAGAAGAAAATGAAGGAGCACAAAAAGATGGTGGATGAGCTCAAGAAGGGGGACGAGATTGTCACAGCGGGCGGTATGTATGCCACGGTCGAGAACACTTCGCCCGATACGCTGACGGTCAAGATAGCCGAAGGCGTCAAGGTCAAGATCACCCGCAGCTCGGTGGGCGCGGTAGTGAAGGCCGAGGAAGAAAAGAAATAAAGAATTTTTGCATAGTGCACTGTGAAAAAAGCGAAATGCAAAGGTAGTTGTCAGGAATAGTCACCATTCGCAATTCGCATTTAAAAAATACAGGGGTTTTGCCGTTACGAATCCCGGCAAAACTGACTTTGGGAGGAGATTGTATGAAGAAGAGTATTCAGTGGAGAGTGGCGCTCATAGCCCTATCGGTGGTGATCGCACTGTTTTTGTTCCTGCCGTCCACGCCGCTCACGACAAAGCTGCCGGATTGGTGGCACCAGAGCGTGCCCAAAATATCGCTGGGGCTCGACCTCAGAGGCGGCAGCCACCTTGTGATGGAGGTGGACACGATCAAAGCCGTAGAGTCGTCCCTGGACAATATCGCGGCTGACCTCCAGACCTCGGCCGCGACGCAGACGCTTGCGGTTGCCTTCAGCAGGACCGGCCAGGAGATCTCCGCGAAGTTCGCGGAGCCGCTCGCGGATAAGGTCGAGAAGTTCGTGAAGGACAACTATGCCATCATTGAAATAAAGAACAGGCAAAACGGCGAATTGGTGTATTCCATGAAGGTCGCCGAGGTCAAGCGGCTCAAAGAATGGGCCGTGACCCAGGCCCTCGAGCGCACCCGCCGTAGGGTGGACAAGTACGGTGTTGCCGAGCCTGCCATCTACAAGCAGGAGCACGACCAGATCGCGCTCCAGCTCCCGGGCGTGAAGAACTCGCAGGAGGCGATTGCGTTCATCAAGACAGCAGGCAGGCTGGAGTTCAAGCTCCTGAACACGACCGATGACTTCCAAAAGGCCCTGGCGGGCAAGGTCCCCGCGGAAAGCGAGGTCCTCTACGGCGAGGGCGTCGACAGCAGCGGGAAGGTCGTGAAGCAGCCATACCTGGTATATAAACAGACGCTCCTGACCGGAGACCGGCTGAAAGAGGCCAAGGTCGGGATCGACCAGTATAACAAGCCGGCGATCTCGATCGTTTTCGACAACGAGGGCGCGAAGATCTTCGACCGCGTCACCGGCGACAATGTGGGCAAGCAGCTTGCCATCGTACTCGACGGCGTGGTGCACTCCGCGCCGAGGATCCAGGACCGGATCAGCGGCGGCAACGCCCAGATCACCGGGAACTTCACGCATGACGAGGCAGCGAAGCTCGCCATTGTTTTGCGTGAGTCGCTCCCGGCGCCCATGAAGATCGTGCAGAACGTGACTGTCGGCCCGTCGCTCGGCCAGGACTCCATTGACATGGGCGTGCGCGCAGCGGTCATCGGCGGATTGTTCGTGGTCATCTTCATGTTCGTTTACTACCGGATGTCGGGGCTGATCGCTGATTACGCGATTGTCCTGAACCTGGTCCTGCTCCTGGGCGCCATGGCGCTGTTGAACGCCACGCTTACCCTGCCGGGCATTGCGGGCATCATACTGACGATCGGTATGGGCGTGGACTCGAACGTGCTCATGTTCGAGCGCATCCGGGAGGAGATCAGGTCGGGCAAGCAGCCGCGGCCCGCGGTGGACGCCGGGTACGACAAGGCGTTCCTCACGATCCTCGACTCGCACGTGACCACCCTTATTACGGCGGCGGCGCTCTTCCTGTTCGGCACCGGCCCTATTAAGGGGTTCGCCGTGACCTTGAGCCTCGGTATCATCATCAACCTCTATTCGGCCCTCGTGGGCACCAAGGTGATTTTCGATATCATCAATTCGAAGTGGAAGCTGGAGAAGCTGAGCATATAATATGTCGTGCAATGTGAAAAGTGCGAAATGCAAATTGCGAAATTGCGGAGGGAATAATGCTTCAAATACTGCATAAAACAAATATCGACTTCATGGGCTGGAAGAACATCTCATTCACGGTCTCGGGCCTGCTCATCGCGCTCGGCATCATCGGGCTGATCCAGATCGGCCGGGGCAAGGCAAACCTCGGCATCGACTTCGTGGGCGGCACCACCATGCAACTCAGCTTTAAGGAGCGCGTGCCGATCGACAAGGCGCGCTCCGCGCTCGAAAAAAGCGGATTCCAGGGCGCGTCGATCCAGGCGGTCGGTGAAGGGAACAAGATCCTGATAAGGCTTCGGGAGTCCGAAGGCACGTCGGACAAGGTACAGAACCTGTTCAAACAGGAGTTTCCGGCCAATGCGTTCGAGGTCGAGAGTATAATGGAAATCGGGCCGGTGATAGGAAAGGCGCTCCAGCGCGACGCGCTCGTGGCCATCACGGTCTCGATGATCGCCATCATCTTCTATATCGCGCTCCGGTTCGAGTTCAGGTTCGGCGTGGCCGCTGCCATCGCGACCATGCACGACGTCTTCGCCGTGCTCGGCATTTTCTTCATTCTGAACAGGGAAATCAACCTGCTGATCGTCACGGCGCTGCTTACCCTTGCTGGCTATTCGCTCACGGACACCGTGGTGGTCTTCGACCGCATCCGGGAGAACCTCAAGCGCAGCAAACGCGATTCACTCGGCAAGCTGGTGAATGACAGTATCAACGAAGTCCTGTCCCGGACAATCATCACATCGCTTACGGTGGTGATCGTGCTCATCCCGCTCGTGCTTTTTGGCGGCGACGTGCTGCATGACTTCTCGATCGCGCTTCTCATGGGGGTCATCGTGGGGACCTATTCCTCGGTGTTTGTTGCCAGCCCCATCCTTGTGGTGTGGCAGAAAAAGTCGGGCGGACGGCTTATCTCGAAATAGGGGAGAGCGTTCCAGACGCAGAGAATGCAAAGAAAATCGACGACACGTTCGACGCAGAGGCGCGCAGAAAAGGCGTATACAATCTCAAGGCAGTAGGGCCCGTCTTGGCCCGCTCCCTGCACTGTATCCGTGTTCATCCGCGCGCCTCCGCGTCCAGGTTATTATTTTTTACCGATGTCGAAAAAACCTCCTACTTCCATTCACGTCGCCGGCGCAGAAGTCGCAGTGCTTTCGGATGCGGATTTCATGCAGCTCACGTGCGGTAGTGACGGCTGCACATCCAACTGCTGCCGGGCGAGCGCCCCGATTATCCTCAATCCCTACGAAATCGCCTTGATTTGCCGGGAAAGCGCCATGAGCTATGAAGACCTGCTCGATATCGTCGAGACAGATCGCGCAAAGGGGTTCCCACTCGTGATGCTTCCGCGGAAGCCGGTCTGTCATTTCCGGACCGAAACCGGTTGCCGTATCTATAACGCCCGGCCGCTTGCCTGCAGACTTTTCCCGCTGGGCAGGGTTTTCGAGGGCGGGCAGTCGCATATGGTTCTGCCGGCTCGAAATATCTGCACAGGGCTTGCCCCCTCGCCGTCAAAAACCATTGCCGATTACCTGAAAGATCAAGATACTGCCCTTGCAATTGAGATGGCCGACCATTGGATAGAGTTCGTAACCGAGATGGAGCGCCGGCCGCTTCCCGACAAACCGGTCACCTCGGTGGCCTTCCATATGCTCGTGTATAGTCCGGACACTCCGCCGTCTCCTCTGTTCGAGAATGTGAATTTAATGACCTCGCTGGAAGAGCGATTCATGCTGAGACTCGAGACCGCATTGGATCAACTCCCCCGTTTTCTCCGTTCCCGCTGACCCGCATGCTGCTTCATGCGCGCTCCGCCTGTTCAGCCCCTGCATTTCCATCGTTATTCCGTATCTCAATATGGTGATTCTTGAGAAAAGGGAGATTGTTGAAAGGCGCAAATCTCGGTGAAAATAAGGGGGGGACTTGCAGCGTTCTTGGCACGTTATAAATGTTTTGCCACAAAATCGCGGATAGCCTCGCGGTCAGCGTCTGATACCTGCTCAAACACGACACCGACTCCAGGAAGGGAAACGATTTTTCTGTCGTGAGAAGACGGGTGGGTAATAATGCTCTGGTCGAGATTTGCGCCGACGCTGTAGACAATGCGTCCTGTGGCAACGATCTCGCGGCCTCCACCCGGCAGCGAGAACCGGACGGTAATGTCGGTGCCGTTCTTCGGAGGCGCGAGAGTGCTGATGAAGACCCCGTTCTCGCCGAGGTACTGTGTGGTGCTCTGGTAATGTTTCCCTTCAGAGTCGTACTCAACAGGTTGATTCACCTTGATTCTCGGCGATTTGCGCACATGCGCGTTCAAGTAGAGGATGTTATTTATCTTGGCAATGATGTCTTCAGGGCTCATTCCGGAATGAATGAGGAATGACGGCTCGATATCCCACTGCTTTGGTTTCTCTTCATACAGCAGGAATCCCCGCGCGGCAAGCAAAGACGTGAACACCGTATCTTCTTTCAGTCCCGCGACCAGGTCGGAGCTCGCGATGATGAGGTCATAACTGTGCAGACGGTAGTCGAATAGCGAGGCCACAATATTCGGGTCATAGATGTCGATGACGAATTCGTCGCAGCGAAGGATCTCCGCCAAGCGCGTTCGCATAAGCTCACTTGCTCCAATGAGCGCTATTCGGAAAATCATGTCATGGTCCTTTCTTCTGCAAGAGTGCGTCGGTCAGAAGCCCGCCGTAGATGTCGGTGAGCATAACTCGGTGTTGTGCTTTCACCCGCTCTGCCACGGTATGTTGAACATCATTTTTGGTGATAATCTCGCGATAGTCGGTCTTCCGCGAAAAGAGGATCTGACCGCCGCTGAATACGAGCGTGACGATTTGGGCCTTCTCCATGCCCAGGTCCTCGGTCTGGACATGCAGCTTCGTATCCTGGACCAGCACTTCATTGTGGAGAGAGATCTGCACCCGTGAACTGCTTTCGATCATCGGCGTTGCACTCTGTCGTTCTTCCTGTTCAGCCGGACGAGGGGATGTTGATACACCTGCCGTCTGTTCCTCGATCAGTTTTCTGACCATTTGCATGAACGTATCATGCAAGGGAGTCCCATCACCGAGGAGAAGCGGCTCCATTCGTCGAATGGAGTTTTCCACATCGGGATCGTATCCGATGAATCCGAGCGCGGGGAGATGGATGTTGAGAAACTGATACGCGACACCGGCGAGCGCTTTTGCCACCCGTTCTCCCTCACGTTCCGTGGCCATGTTCACGACCAGACGGAAACGGCTGTCATTCAGGAGGTCATGCACCTGTTTCGCCGCTGCGGGGTCGATCCTTTCCAGCAGGTCGTAGATGTGGTTTATGCTTTTAAACGCATCAAGGTCGCCGAAGGCCGCCGTCAGTTCGTGCTTGATCGAAGAGTCTCCGGCAAACAGGCTCAGGATCTTGCGGTGCACCGCCATTTTGAGGAAACCATACGCGTTCTGCAAAGCCGTGGGAGAAGGGGTGGTGATGAGGATCCCCGTATCGGCAGCGTTGAAAAAGTCGAGATTGTTGAGGCTCGATCCCGCTCCGATATCGATGACGATCGTGTCGGCATTCAAGCGGGCGATTTCCCCGATCATCTTTTGTTTTTGGGCATACTGAGGATTGGCGATTTCAAGGATGTTCGATGCGCCGCAGATCAGCGAAAGGTTCGGCAGCGATGTCGGGATCAGGATGTCCGCGAACGAAGCCACCTTCTTTTTTAAATAATCATTGAGCGTTCTGCCGGGGTATTTGATGCCGAAGAGAAGGTGGATGTTGGAGCCGGCCAGGTCAGCATCCACCAGGATGACGGAACGGCCGCTCTTCGCCAAGCCGCAGGCGATGTTGGAAGAGAAAAAACTCTTTCCTACTCCGCCTTTCCCTCCCCCGACGGCGAGTACATTGTTGGTGAGGAGCTTCATGGAGTGGGATGACCCGTTCTGGATAGATTCAATGAATGATGGATGCGCATACGTGTCTTATTATAGCAAAAGCGCTGTCTTTTGCCAGCTGTTTTTTTATCTGTTGTTATGAATCTGAAAGCGGTGAAATTATGTCCAGGTCAATGAATGAGGGTATGCAGAACCGGCAAGAACAAAGCATGTCTGTGTGAAGACCATCTATGGGAAGAGCGACGCGGTCGCTCTCGATAAGCGGCGAGCATGAGCGGCTAAATCAATCTCTGTGGGTGAACTACCCCGCCGCGCGCGGCGGGGTAGTTGATTTACGGATCGATAACGATATCCACTCCTATTGCGCAGTTAATGTCATGTTTTGCGTCGCAGTCCCCGCTGAAACAATGAATGCGGATGTTTCCCCGGCGTTATGTCCGCTTGCATATGATCGTATCGTATAGCTGCCCGAAAGCACGTTCGAGAAGGTATAGTTGCCGGAAGCGTTCGTCTTGCCGGTTGCCTTGGTATGCTTCCCGTTCGCTTTCAATGCAACGGTTGCACCACTGAGATTGGAAGTTGTAGCAGCACTGGTGACATTGACCGAAACCGTGTACTTCATGGGAACCGAAACGGTGATCTTCTCCGCAGCGCTCAGTTTCCCATTATCGGTCGCATCTCCCGAATTGGTTGCGGTATGCGTGATAGTGTATGTTGCGGCCCTGATAGGATAAGGATGCGAGAAGACAGATAACGCATTCCCTGTCGATATCGTGCCGTCGCCCCACTTTACTGTTATGGCATTGTTCGGCAGGGCCGGGCTTGGCGCAGCGGCTGAGCTAGTGTCGGTGAACGATACCGTATAGCCTGTTTGGGTCAGACTGGTATAGGAAACCAACGGTTTCACATTCACGGCTGACGGGGTAACAGCCATGCTCACCGTCTCCTTCGCGCTAAAGTTGTTTACGGTCACGGTCAATGCCACGTTCACAGGAGTGGGACCCCCATAAAGGTAAGAAGTATTTATGCCTGAACCTGAACCGAGACCGCCTCCAAAATCCCATGAATAGCTGCAGCTTGCGCCTGAAGGACAGATCGTAGTGCCGGCGTCAAAGTTTACTTTATAGCTCGTAACACTGTCCGCGCTCCAGAAGAAACGAGGCAGAGCATGGTTAGAGTGTATGAACTTGGCTTGCGCAGACAATTCCGCCGTTGTCTTGTACTTTGCGCCGTTGACCGCAGTTCCCGCATCGCCGCCATGACACTGGCCGCAGACTTTTTGTACATCAACAGCGGCCTTCTGGTGCAATATGCCGTTGGCCAGATGGCATTTTATGCAGGCAGTCGAGCCGATTCCGGGCGTTACGGCGCCCGTCGGATGGTTCACATCAGCCTTAGGAGCAGTTGTGTCATTATGGCAGCTTAGGCAGGACACCTCGCATTGCGCACCGTGAGGTCCCGTGATCCCGTGGCAGTCCGCGCAAACCATTTGTTGAGCGTCTGCCCCGGATGCCAGCGCCAGAAGAAGCAGCAGGACAAGAAGGAATCCTGCTCGTGCGCGGCTAAGACCTCTTGTGATGAAAAATTTTAATTGTTCTCTAAGTACTTCCAGCATGGTTCCCTCCTGAAAAGCTGTAAGTTTCTTCTTCGGCGTTGCGGTCGACACTACTAATTACATTTGATGGCAGAGATTACACTCTGTCGAGTCCGACGTTCTATAGGGTGCTCCCCATGTCACTGTCGTTTGCGCCTGGTGACAACCAACATTTGAGCATGTTTTTGCGGCCGGATCATATACTGCGCCGGTCAGATCGTAAGAAGCGGGGGGAGAGCCCCACATTGATGTCGATATATAGTCAGCAGGAGTAGTGGTATCGAAGAGAACATCACGTGTGCCGTTAACATGAAGCTGTCGACTTGCCAGCATAACCGGATTATAGATAGTAACACCATAAGATGTCTCGGACCACGTATTTGGCTGGGTGACGATCCCGTAATGACATGTCTTGCAACTAAGCGGTTCGTATCCCATGTTATAGGCATGGAGGTTCCCATAGCCATATTCGTCAACCCATTGATGGCTGTCTCCTACTCCGGCCTGGACCGACGGATAGGAAGTGGTCAAAGGAAATTCGTGGCATTCCGTGCATGTCGAGAACGTGCCGCTCGTTCCCCACTCGGGCGTTGTCTTATACACCCTTGAATACGTTACCGTGTAGGGAGCATATGTGGGATTGCCATATTGATCCAGAATGGGTC
>JBGPIG010000088.1:0-9121 GCA_041484745.1 Nitrospirota bacterium
CCTTTGCCTGCCGGTGTTCGCCACCGTCATGGGCGGGTATTTCAGCGGCATCAAAGATGAGATGGGGCGGGTCATTTTCCTGATGAAGGAATAAGGCATGGCAGAGAACGAAGACAGAACAGAACCAGGTACTCCCCGAAAACGCGAGAAGGCGCGGGAAAAAGGCCAGGCCGCAAAGAGCCGCGAGCTCATCTCCCTGTCCACGACCGCGGGAGTTTTGTTCGTCTTATATATGACGGGGACCTCGTTCATGCAGAATATAACGGGCCTCACCTCACGGCTGCTCGGGCTCCGCTACGGGCGGGACTCGATGGCGGTGATGCGGGCGGCGTCGGTGGAAGTGATCCTGATCCTCGCCCCCTTTTTTGCCGCGGCAGTGGTCTGTGCGGTGGCCGCGAATATGCTTCAGGGAGGGGTCATGTTCAAGCCCGTCACCCTTGAGTTCGAAAAGCTCAACCCCCTCACCGGCTTTAAAAATCTTTTTTCCGTCAGCGCTCTCCCGGGGGTGATCAAAAGCGTATTCAAATTCATAGTGGGCGTCGTGCTGTTTTACATCGTTATCAAGAAGCTCCTGGTCTTCCTCCCGATGACCTTGGCCATGGATCTCCCGGACATCCAGTCCGTTGCGTTCGGGCTCACGGGCAAAGCCGTGGTCTATGCGTTCTCGACGTTTTTCATCCTCGCGCTCGCCGACTTCATTTACGAGCGGTGGAAGTTCGAACGCTCCATCAGGATGTCCAAGGAAGAGGTCCGGGAGGAGACCCGGGAGTCCCAGGGAGACCCGCTCATCAAGGCCAAGATCAAGAACATGCAGCGGGAAGCGGCGCGGCGCAGGATGATGGAGGCCGTGCCCAAGGCTACGGTCGTCATCACCAACCCGACCCACCTTGCCGTGGCGCTCCAGTACAAAAAAGACGAGACCTCGGCGCCGAAGGTCATCGCCAAGGGCAAAGGGTATATAGCAGAGAAGATCAAGGAACTCGCGCGGAAGCACGGCATACCGCTTGTCGAGGACAAGCCCCTGGCGCGGGCGCTCTTCAAGGTGAAGCTGGATGCCTTCATCCCCGGCGACCTCTACCGCGCAGTCGCAAAGATCCTGGCCTACATCTATAAATTGAGAGGAGCGGCATAATGGGAGTCGTAGCACTGATACGGGAGCGCGGAGACATTATCGTAGCGGTGAGTGTGGTCTCGATCCTGGGCGTGATGGTCCTTCCCCTCCCGGCCTTTATCCTGGACGTCCTGTTGTCGTTTTCCATCTCCCTGTCCATCGTGATCCTCGTGTCGGCCGTGTATGTCCGGAGACCGCTCGATATGTCGGTGCTCCCGTCGATCCTCCTCATAGCGACCCTTTTCCGGCTGTCGCTCAACATTGCGGCCACACGGCTGGTCCTGCTCAAAGGAAGCGAAGGCACCGATGCGGCAGGCCAGGTGATCAAGTCCTTCGGAAGCTTTGTCGTGGGCGGCAACTATGCCGTGGGCATCACCATCTTCTTGATCCTCGTCATTATCAACTTCGTAGTCATCACCAAGGGCTCCGGCCGTATCGCCGAGGTTGCTGCGCGGTTCGTCCTGGATGCCATGCCGGGCAAGCAGATGGCCATCGACGCGGACCTCAACGCGGGCCTCATCAACGAGACGGAGGCCAGGGCGCGGCGGGCCACCATCGCACAGGAAGCGGACTTTTACGGCGCCATGGACGGCGCAAGCAAGTTCATCCGGGGCGATGCGATCGCCGGCATCATGATCACGGGCATCAATATCCTCGGAGGGTTCGCCATCGGCGTCTTTCAGCAGGGCATGCCCTTCGCCGAGGCAGCCAAAACCTATACCATCCTGACCATCGGCGACGGTCTCGTGGCCCAGATACCGGCGCTGCTGGTGTCCACGGCAGCGGGCATCGTGGTAAGCCGCGCAGGCACCGAAACAGACCTGGGCAAAGATATCACCCGACAGCTTTTCCTCAACCCAAAGGTACTGCTCACGGCCGGCGGCATCATGGCCTTCCTCGGCATCATCCCCGGGCTCCCGCACATCCCCTTTTTCCTCCTCTCGGCCGCGTCGGGCGGGCTGGCATACGCCCTGGCCCAATCGAAGGAAGAAGAAGAGAAAAAGAAGGAAGAGCTCCGGAAGGTCGAGGCGCCGCCGGAGCCCGCGATCGAGACCTTCATCGAACTCGAGCCGCTTACCTTCGAGATCGGGTACGGCCTCATCCCGCTCGTTGAAACGGGCAAGCCGGAGCTCCTGAACAAGATCAAGGCCATGCGGCGGCAGCTCGCCTCAGACCTCGGGTTCGTGGTCCCCTCGATCCATATCAAGGACAATCTCCAGCTCAGGCCGCATGAGTACTCGCTCCTGATCCGCGGCATTGAGATTGCGCGGGGCGACGTCATGATGGGATACCACCTTGCCGTTCCCTCGGAGGCCGCGCTGAGGATCGAGGGAATCCCGACCAAGGAACCCGCCTTCGGCATGCCGGCCTTCTGGATCAGCGATCGGGACGTGGAACAGGCCCAGGCGAACGGGTACATGGTCGTTGACACTGCCACGGCCATCGTCACGCACCTGACCGAGGTCATCAAGGCACACGCCTGGGAGCTCCTTACGCGCAACGAGGTTCAGAGCCTGCTCGACAGCGTATCAAAGAGCTATCCCAAGCTCGTGGATGAGCTCATCCCCGCCGCCCTCACCCTTGGGGGACTCCAGCGCGTGCTCCAGAACCTTCTCAAAGAGCGGGTGCCGATCAACGATCTCATCACCATCCTCGAGACGCTCGTTGATTATGCGCCGCAGACCAAGGACGCCGAGGTGCTTACCGAACAGGTGCGCCAGTCGCTCGCGCGGTTCATTACCAAGCAGTACATGGCTTCGGACAACGGTATTCACGTCATGACGCTCGATCCGCGGTTCGAGCGGGCGCTGCTGCAGGCCCAGGAGGCGGGGGGCGCCATCAACCCCGAGGTCGTGACCCGGCTGATGAAGACGATCGAAGCGGCCCTTTCCAGCGGTCGGTTGAAAGGCATGCAGCCCATCATCCTCTGCTCCACACAGGTGAGACGATTCCTGAAAAAGATCGCCGAGCGGTTCCTCCCTTCTCTTGTCGTTCTCTCGAATGCGGAGTTGTCGCCCAGCGCGCGACTCTATACAGCCGGAGTGTTGAAATATGAGGATTAAAAAATTCACCGCCAGGAACTTTTCCGAGGCCCTCGAGATGGTCAAGAAGGAATTGAGCCAGGACGCCATCATCCTCTCGACGGAGGAGAAGAAAGGCCTGCGCCCCCGGGTCGAGGTCACCGCGGCCATCGACTACGATGACGAAACGCCGGAATCCATTCGGGACCAGGCCGAAGGGATGAAGTCTCAGCCCCCGAACGCATCACCGCATACGCCCTACGGAAGCGCGGCGCCTCAGAACAAGGTCCCGCTGCGCGATGGCGCGGTGGATGAGTTGAAAAACGATATCGGGAAGTTACGCTCCATGATCGAGGGCATGAAAAACAGCGGATACGAGCTGTCACTGCCGGCAAAAAAACGGGCCGTCCTGAACTTTCTCCGGGAGCGTTCGATCAGCGAGGAGTTTGCGCTCCGTCTCTGCGACAAAACCACGGAGATCAGCGAGGTCCCGCTCATGATGTCGGCCGATATCAGGATCAGGCGGCAGGCCGGTACTCGGAAGGCCGTGATGGTCATCGGCCCCACGGGGGTTGGCAAAACCACGACCATCGCCAAACTCGCGGCTGAGGCGGTGAAGGAAGGCAAAAAGGCCGCGCTGATCAACCTCGATACCTACCGCATCGGGGCCGCGGAGCAGGTGCGGATCTATGCGCGCATCCTCGGCATCCCGCTTGCCACGGCGACAAACGCCGCGGAGTTTCGGAGCAGCCTCGTCAAGTTCTCCGAGACCAGAGACGTTGTCTTCATCGACACCACGGGCAGAAACCCAAAGGATGAGGCGTACATCACGAACCTCGCTGAGCTTTGCAAGGCCGAGGTGCCCCTGGAGCTCCACCTGCTCATGAGCGCCACCACCGACGACGCATGCATGATCCAGGCGTACCAGTCGTACCGGAACCTGCCGATCGATTATATCTCGTTCACCAAGATCGACGAGGCGGTGCGGTTCGGTTCGCTCTACAATCTCCTCCTGACCTACCAAAAACCGGTCGCCTACCTCACAACAGGCCAGCGGGTCCCCGGAGACATCGAGCATGCCACAGTCAGCAGGCTGGCGAGTCTCATCGTGAACAAGGAGTGTTATCCATGCTGAACATAAAGCAGGACAAGAAAAAATTCATCAGGACCATCGCTGTGGCAAGCGGCAAGGGCGGTGTAGGAAAAACCAATATCACGGCCAGCCTCGCCATTGCCATGAGCAAACTCGGCAAGAGCGTGGTGATCGTGGACGCGGACCTGGGTCTTTCAAACATCAATATCCTTCTGAACAAGCAGGCGAAGTACAACATTAAGCACCTGCTCGAGGGAGAGATCGCGCTCAAGGACATACTCATAGACGGTCCTTCCGGCATCAAAATACTTCCCGCGGGGGAAGGCGTACAGGACCTCACCCGCCTTGACGAGTTCCAGAGGCTCAAGCTGCTTGAGGCGTTCGATTCCTATGATGGCAATATCGACGTCCTGCTCATCGACAACTCGGCGGGCATCTCGGAGAACGTGACCTTTTTCTGCTCGGCCGCGCAGGAGCTCATCATTGTCACCACCCCTGAACCGACTGCCTGGGTCGACGCCTATCACCTCATCAAAGTTCTTTACACCGAGTACCAGGAGAATAAATTCCACATCCTCGTGAATTCCGTCAAGAATGAACCGGAGGCACGGGCGGTTTTTGAGACGCTCACCAACGCTACGGACAAGTTTCTGAGCATCGGTCTCGACTACCTGGGTTATCTGCCCTATGACGAGGATGTGAGGCAGGCCGTCCGCGCCCAGCGTGCATTTATTGATCTCTACCCGAGAAAATTTATTTCCAAGTGCGTTAGCGAGATCGCGGCCAACCTGCTGGAACGTGAGAGCAGGGTCAAAGGCACGCTCCAGTTCTTTATCGGGAACCTCTTGTCCGCATCGGTTGAGACAAATCGCAGCGATTCCCTGGCCAATGAACCGATGATTGAAAGGTAATCAGTATGCAGGAATCCAAAGCGGAACTGAGCGAACGTGAAAAGGAGAAGATCATCAACGATTCCCTTCCCTTTATCAAATATACCGCCTTCCGCCTGGCACATCGGCTCCCGCCCCAGCTTTCTGTGGACGACCTGATCAGCGTGGGAACCATGGGTCTCCTGGACGCGCTCCAGCGCTACACCGAGGGACGGGTGAAAATCAAGACCTTTGTGGAATACCGGATCAAGGGCGCCATGCTGGACGAGCTCCGGTCCCACGACTGGGTGCCGCGGTCCCTGAAAACGAAGATCGGCCGGATCAAGAAGGCGCACCGCGATCTCGAAAAGGACCTCGGCCGTCTCCCCTACGAGGAAGAGGTAGCCGAGAGCCTCGAGATAACACTCGATGAGTATTACAAGACGCTCCAGAGCGCGAACAACGCTGTGGTGTTCAGCTTCGAGGACTTCAAGGACAAGATGTATGAAGAAAGCGACATGGACATAACAGAGTGCATTCCGGACCCGAACATGAAAAATCCACTCGAGCTTCTGGAAGAGAACACCACCAGGGACGCGCTTGCCCTCCTCATCGCTCGTCTGCCGGAAAAAGAAAAGCTCCTCCTCTCTCTCTACTATTGGGAAGAGCTGACCATGAAAGAGATCGGGAAGGTCATGAATCTGACCGAGGGACGGGTATGTCAGCTCCACGCCCAGGCGATCATAAGACTTAAGTCGCACATGGATTAGCCCGTTGCTCGATCATTCGAACACAGGGCTTGTTCACCGACTTTTACCTTGTTAGTACTAAAGAATTCGTTGGCACCTGACGATAAGAACAATACTTGAGGATGACGACATGATATCTACCGAAGAACTTTCCGCAGCATTACAGAAACTTACTGACCCAGACCCGGGAGAGCGGCGCATTGCCGCAGAAATGCTGTCCGAGGCGGACGAGCGGGCGCTCTACCCCCTGATCAGCGCGCTTCGGGATGAGAACCCCGGGGTCCAGGATGCGGCGATGCGCTCCATCATCTCGATCGGAGGCGAGGTCACCGCGTATATGGCCCTGCCCCTGTTGCGGGAAAGCCCCTTTCTCCGGAACACCGCGCGCATCATCCTGCGGCAGATCGGGCAGGCGTCCGTCCCGCTCCTGCGGCCTCTCCTTACGGACAAGGACGACGACGTCCGGACCTTCGCCGTGGACCTCATCTCCGATATCGGCTGGTGCGACTACCCCGCCGAGATCGCGCGGCTGCTCGAGGCGGACCCGAATCAGAACGTGCGGGCATCCGCGGCACGGGCCATCAGCATCCTGGGCTTCCATGAAGCACTGCCGATTCTGGTGGCAGCGCTCAAGGACAATGAGTGGGTCTGCTTCTCCGTCCTCGAATCCCTGGCACTGCTTCGGGATGAGTCAAGCATTGAGCCTGTGTTGGCGCTCCTCGGGAGCGGTTCCGAGACCCTGCGCTACATGGCGATCGAGACGCTCGGCAAGATCGGCTCACCCCGATCAAGCGAAGCGCTGATCAGCCGCATTCCCAACGCAAGCGATATCGAAAAGTCCGCCATCATCAAAAGCCTCGTCCAGATCGGCATCACGCCGTCCATGGCGGAGGTCGGCGACCTGCTCATCGAGATGTATACCAAGGGAGAGTGGGAAGAACGCCTCATCGCTCTCACCGGCCTCGCCGATCTCAAGGACAAGCGTGCGGTCCCTGTTATTCTAGAGGTTGCCGGGGCCCTCGACCCGTCGGACCCCACAGATGAGGAGCGGCTTATCATGGTCAAGCAGGCGCTCTCGAACTTCGGATGCACCCCTGCCTTGATCGCCGCGCTTGCAGATCCCGCTCTCAAGTTCCGCGGGAAGGTGATCGCTGTTGAGGTCGTCGGAGAGCTGGGATGCGACGAGGCCATCCCGCACCTTCTTGCGCTCATGGACGGAGACATGCGGGAAGTGCGCCGGGCCGGTGTAATGGCGCTCGCCGAGATCCGCGGAGAAAAAGCCCTCCAGGAGATCCGTAAGTGCATCGAAGACCGCGACGGACATGTGCGGCGCTCGGCGATCACCGTTCTGGGAAAAATCGGCGATAAAGCGTCCTTCCCCCCCCTTCTGAGCCACCTCGATGTCGAGAACTACAAGGACGTACTTGAGGAGAACGTAAAAGCGCTTCTGATGATCGATCCCCAGGCGCTCTTTTCCCGGATGGAAAAGCTGTCCCCTGCTATCAAGGAAATGATAGCCCGCTCCGCGGGCAACGTGGACATGCTGCTCGCGCTTTCCCGGGAGCGCGACGTAAGTGTGCGGGTCGCCGCCCTTGCCAGTCTCGGGAGGCTGCAGAACGACGGTGCGTACCAGCGGCTCTCCGAAGCGCTCCGCGACGATAATCCGGATGCGAGAAAAACCGCGGTCATGGCGCTCGGCACGCTGAGTCGCTGCTTCGATGATATCATCCGCATAGCGCTGCACGACACCGACCTGTGGGTGCGGATCTATGCGGTCAAAGCCCTGGGAGACTCCGGGAACGAGGGTGCTGCCAAATCCCTTGTCCCGCTGCTCTTCGACAAGGAGACGCCGGTCGTCCTCGCCGTGATCGACGCGCTGGTCCGGCTCGGCAGCGCGGACGCGGTGGTGCTGAGCGCCCTCCAGAACCATCCTGATGCGGGGGTGCGGGAACGGGTCGCCCAGATCATGGAGCGCGAACCATGAATGCGGCTTTAACGGACAGCGTCTTCAAACAGCTCAGGGACTTCATCTACGAGAAGTGCGGCATCTATGTGTCCGACTCCAAAAAATATCTCGTGGAGAAGAAGCTCGCGACCCGGCTCCAGGAACGGAACCTGAACAGCTTCGAGGACTACCTCTCGCTGATCAAATACAGCAGCAGCGCCGAGGAGCTCAACAAGCTCTTCGACGCCATTACGACGAACGAGACCTATTTTTTCCGGGAACCGCAGCAGCTTTCCGTGTGCGTTGACAACGTCGTCCCGATGCTGCTGGAGAAGAAACCCACCAAAGACATCAAGATATGGTCCGCCGCCAGTTCCACCGGCGAGGAAGCCTATACCCTGGTCATGATGCTCCTGGAAAAACGGTGCTGCAGCCGCATCGAGGTCATCGGGTCCGATATCAGCAACGAGGTGCTTGAGTCCGCGAAGAAGGCGGTGTACGGCTCCTACTCCATGCGCAACGTCGCCGAGCCGTACCTGTCAAAATATTTCCGGAGCAATGGTTGGACCCACGAACTCGACACCTCGGTCAAAAGCATGGTCCGCTTCATGGCCATCAACCTCATCGATGCGGGCAAGATGCGCGCAGTGCAGGGCATGGACGTGATCTTCTGCCGCAACGTGCTTATTTACTTTGACGACAAATCAAAACAGAAAGCGGTGTCGCTGCTGTACGACAGCCTGCGCCCCGGCGGATTTCTCTTCATCGGCTCGGCGGAGAGCCTCCACAACATCACCCGGGCGTTCAAGCCGGTCATGTTCAACAAAGTTGTAGCTTATCAGAGGGTGTAACTTATGAAAATACTGATCGTGGACGATGATGCGACAACGAGGAAGCTCCTCGGATTATATCTCAAGGCCAAGGGGTATGAAGTCGTTTATGCCGAGAACGGCCTCGAGGGCATCGAGAAGCTCGGCGCGGAAAACCCGAGCCTGGTCATCTCCGACCTCAACATGCCGTACATGGACGGCATCGAGTTCGTGAAGACCGTGAGGGCCGATCCCGCGCGCAACGAGATCCCGATCCTCATGGTCACCACCGAGGCGGACCCGGAGGAGCGGGAACGGGCGATGTCCGTCGGCGTCAACGGCTATCTGGTCAAACCCGTTACCGCGGATGTGGTCACGCAGCATATCCGGCACATCTTGAAAAACATGTTCTCACAAGGAGGAAGCTCTCATGCCTGATTTAAAAATGAAGATCCTGGTGGTCGATGACTTTTCGACCATGCGCCGGATCGTGAAGAACGTGCTCAAGCAGCTCGGCTTCGAGA
>JBGPIG010000089.1:0-9090 GCA_041484745.1 Nitrospirota bacterium
AGCCACTCCATCGCCGCGGCGTCAATTCTCGCCAAGGTCACGCGGGACCGGCTCATGGTGAAACTTCACGAGCAATTTCCCCAGTACCATTTTCAGAAACATAAGGGCTACGGCACGAAAGAGCATCTCTCGCTTATCCGGGAGCACGGTCCCTGCGATGCGCACCGGAAGACCTTTAATCCCGTCGCCCAGATGCTCAGGAGAGAGCCCCGGTGAGCCTGATCAAAAAGCTCCTCGGCAAGAAAGGTGAGGACCGGGCCGCGCGGTTTCTGGCCGGGAAGGGGTACACGATCCTGGAACGGAACTACCGAACCCGGAGCGGCGAGATCGACCTCATCGCGCTGCATAAAGGCGAAGTGGTTTTTGTTGAGGTAAAAACCAGGACCAGCGAGGCCTATGGCGCTCCCGAACTTGCAGTCAATCTGCAAAAGCAGCGCCGGATGATCAAGGCGGCGCTCGGGTACATCAAATACAAAAAGATCTACCAGGTCCCCTGCCGGTTCGACGTGGTGGCCATCAGCGCCGTGACGGAAAAAGAAGTGGAGCTCATCCAGAACGCGTTCGAGATCGATCGGACGCATCTGTAATGGAGGCGACATGATCGAGTTTCTCAAAAGAGTGAACCTGTTTGAAAATCTCAATCCCAATGAGCTTGCGAAGATCGAAAAGATCTGCAGGATGGAGGTGTTTCCCAAAGACACCGAGATCTTCAAGGAAGGCGAGCCCGGCGATGTCTGCTATGTGATCACCAGCGGAGAAGTAAGAATCAGCAAGTTCATACCGAACATCGGCGAAGAGGCGCTTGCCGTATTGAAGCCGGGAAGTTATTTCGGTGAAATGGCCCTGATCGACAATTTCCCCCGTTCGGCGCATGCCATTGCCAATACGGATGCCGCGCTCCTCGCCATTACCAAGACCGATCTGGACAGGATCCTGATCATGGACCGGGAACTCGGGTACAAGCTTCTCTGGGTCTTTACCAAGACGCTCTCAAAACGCCTCAGAGAGACCAATGAAAAAATGGCGAGCTTTTTGGCCATGACCGGAGGGTTCTGATCTTTTCCGTTGTCCGCGAAGAGGCCGGGTGGTATAGTGCCTGTTGTGGTTCAGCCGCTCGTTATCAGATTACAGTTCGTCTGCGCATCCAGGTAACTTCAAATCCTTGACAAAGAAACCATATAAAATAGGCATGGTCAGCCTGGGGTGCCCGAAGAACCAGGTTGATGCGGAGCAGATGCTCGGGGTATTGTCCGGCTCGGGTTTTGAGATAACGTCGGAGCAGAACGAAGCGGACGTTATCGTGGTGAATACCTGCGGCTTCATCGAGGCGGCCAAGGAAGAGTCCATCGAGGCGATCATCGAAGCAGCGAAGATGAAGAAGCAGGGCAAATGCAAAACCCTCATCATTGCCGGTTGTCTTGCCCAGCGGTACAAGGACGAACTCCTGGAAGAAATCCCCGAGGCGGACGCCCTGATCGGCACGGCCGATATCAGAAGGATCAGCGAGATCTGCGAATCAGCGCTCTCGGGAAAAGAGCGGGTGCAGGCCGTATCGGCGCCGGCGATGGTCTACGGCCTGCCGAGGGTCAGCACAACGCCGGCGCATTACCGTTACCTCAAGATCGCCGAAGGGTGCAGCAACCGATGCTCCTACTGCGCCATACCGCTCATCCGGGGGAACTTCTTCAGCAGGCCCTACGAATCCATCCTTGACGAGACGCGCGGTCTCGCTGAGGAGGGGGCCCGGGAACTTATCCTCCTGGCCCAGGATTCCACGGCCTATCGCGACGGAGAGGCCGATCTTCCGCTGCTCCTGAAAGGACTGACGAAGGTACCCGGAATCGAATGGGTCCGCCTGATGTATGCCTATCCCGGCAGGATCAGCGCTGCTCTCATGAAGGTCATGGCCGAGGAGGAGAAGATCTGCAAGTACCTCGACATTCCGATCCAGCATTTCGATGACAAGGTGCTCAAGGCAATGAACAGGCGCGGGACTTCCGAGGACATCCGGAAGACCATCGAGCAGTTGCGGAAACGGGTGCCGGGCATTGCGCTTCGCACCTCGCTTATTGTCGGGTTCCCGGGAGAGACCGAGGCCGCGTTCAAGCGTTTGCTCTCGTTTGTTAAAGAAGCGAAGTTCGATCACCTCGGCGTGTTCATCTATTCACCGGAGGAGGGGACGGCCGCCTGCGACCTCCCGGCAAAGGTCCCGGCGGAGATTGCCGCGGCGCGGCTCGATCGTATCATGAAGGCCCAGGCAGCAATATCGTTAAAGAAGAACCGGGCTCTCATCGGCACGCGACAGCGCGTGCTCGTTGACGGTATGGAGGACATGGCGCTCATCGGCAGGCTTCAGACGCAGGCGCCCGAGATCGATGGTGTCGTGTATCTCTCCGAGATCGAGGGGGAGCCCGGCGAGTTCGTGGAAGTAACGATCACCGATGCCACGGAGTATGATTTGACGGGGACGGCGAAAAAATAAGCACCAAATCACAAATAAGCCCCAAGCGCCAAAAAAGAAATTCCAACGTTTTGGTCATTGTGATTTTGAATTTGGATAATATTTATGATTTTAAATTTGTAATTTAGAAATTTTCTAAGGAAGGGACTTTATGGATACCAACGCACAATCATCAGACACACCACAGAACGAAGAAAGCTTCGCGGACATGTTCGAGAAGAGCTTCAAGAAACAAGGACGGCTTGAGCCCGGCCAGATGGTCGAGACCACGATCGTCAAGATCTCGGGAGACTGGATCTTCCTCGATTTGGGCGGAAAGGGAGAGGGGTATCTCGACAAGAAGGAGATGGTTGATGAGGCGGGGACCATGACCGTCAAAGAAGGCGACAGTGTCCGTGCCTATTTCGTGTCCGCTGACAACAACGAGATGCATTTCACCACGAAGATCGGCTCAGGCCCGGGAAAGCATGCCCAGATCGAAGATGCCTGGAGAAACCATGTCCCGGTGGACGGCACGATCGCTAAGGAAGTGAAGGGCGGGTTCGAGGTCAATATCGGCGGCAGTGTGCGCGCCTTCTGCCCCTTTTCCCAGATGGGAATTCGGCGGGACGAGCAGCAGACTGAGTACATCGGCAGGTCACTGCCCTTCAAGATCGTCGAATACGGAGAGGACGGCCGGAACATCGTCCTCTCCCGGAAAGCCATCCTGGAAGAGGAGCGGCGGAACAAAAAGCAGGAGTTGAGGGGAACGCTGCAGGAAGGCATGAAGGTCCAGGGAAAAGTGACCTCGCTCCAGAAGTTCGGCGCGTTTGTGGATATCGGCGGCGTGGAAGGCCTGCTTCCGATATCCGAGATCGCCTGGAGCAGGACTGAGAAGGTCGGTGACATCCTCTCCGTAGGCCAGACCGTCGAGGTGATCATCAAGAAGCTTGATTGGGAACAGGACCGGTTCTCATTCAGCCTCAAGGACGCCCTGCCCGATCCCTGGGACCGGGTTGCGGACGCCTATCCGATCGGATCTTTTCATATGGGTACGGTCTCGCGTCTTGCCCCCTTTGGCGCGTTCGTCACGCTGAAGGAGGGAGTGGACGGGCTCATCCATATCTCGAAGCTGGGAGCCGGCAGAAGAATAAACCATCCGCGCGAGGTGGTCAAGGAAGGGCAATCGGTCGAGGTGCAGATAGAGGCCTTTGACCGGGAAAACCGAAAACTCTCCCTCTCGCTGGCGGAGATCAGCCGGGCGGAGAAAGAGGAAGCCGATACGCTGAAGGATTACAAACAGCAGGCCACGACCGAGACCCAGAATATGGGGACGCTGGGAGATATGCTGAAGGCGAAGATGGAGCAAAAGAAGAAGTAGGGGCGCAGTATAATGTCCGTTTTTCGTCATGCCGGACTTGATCCGGCATCCAGAGGTTTTTGTAGCGAATGTCGACTGGATTCCAACTTGCGCTGGAATGACGTAATAAAACCTTTTTGACAGGATAACAGGATAAACAGGATTTTCGGGATGAAATGCCTTTTTTAGCAGGCTGTTGAAAAACACCCTTATGCCATCATCCTGAAACGAAGAGAAGGATCTCAAGTATCCAAAAAGCCAGATTCTTCGCTGCGCTCAGAATGACATTATTGATGATCATTTATTTCCTCAACAACCTGTCGGATTTTATCCTGTTATCCTGTCGAGGATTTTTATTCCGGATTGTCCGGGTGAGATTTATAACTCCGTACTCTGAACTTTGAACTGATTTTACTATGTGTGAATTCTGTACAAAACACGGTGAAGGAAAGATCTGGTATAAGAACGCCGCGAATTATGCCGATGATCTCCTGTCCGATCTCGAGCGACGCCGCTATATAGAAAACTTCTTAACAACCGCGTTCAGCGAAGGGTTTAAGACCCTGGGAAGGCTTGAGGCGATCTATCGGAAAAAGGGCAAACTCCCGGACGCCGTAAAGACCGCCATGGTCACGAAGGCGAAGGCCGAGCATTTCGGCCAGGTGCTGCCCATTGAGGAGATCAGCGAAGTGGTGAGGCGGGCAAGGACCGTGGTGCGCATGCCCTGTGCCTGTCGCTGGAACATCGAGAAAAAAGAAGAACGGTGCTGTTATGCGGTCAGTTACGGCGCTGACGCCTGGTATAAAGGCATTGACATGAGCTACTTCGGCACGGCGCCGGACCAAGGCCTCGAATCGCTCACCCCGGACGAGGCTATCGGCCAGATGAAGGCGATGGAAGAGCAGGGGTCAGTCCATACCATCTGGACCATGATGACGCCGTTTATCGGCGCGATCTGCAACTGTTCTCCCGAGGAATGTCTGGCTATGAAGACCCTCTCCCGTACCAGTGTAGAGACCATGGAACGGGCCGAGCTCGTGGCGAGAGTGGATGAAGCGCGCTGTACCGGGTGCGGCCTGTGTGACGCCCAATGCCATTTTCATGCAATCGACAGCGTTCTTCTGAGCGGCAGATCCCTTGCCCGCATTGATTCCCATAGATGCTTCGGCTGCGGATTATGCCGCACGGCATGCAGTGCTGAAGCCATTTCCCTGGTCATGCGATAACGAAAAATATAAATAAGGCATTTAACCGCAGGGGACGCAGAGGAAAAGCAACATCTTTTCGCCTTAAGTTTTTCCAGAACCCCCCGCATCCCGCGAACAGTGTCCGCGCTTTACATGCCCCTGAGCAGGGCGGACAAATCACCAATCATGCCTGCGCGTGCGAAGCGAAAGCGCTTATGAGTTGCCATCGCAAGAGGTAAAACAAAAGACAGCGGAGTTGGGTAAAGACTCATCACCCAGAAAAGACTGAGCGGTTCATGAATTAATAAAAAAAGGCAGGGAGCCGATCCGGCCCCTGCCTTTTGCATGGTCGTTCCCCTTGCCTGTTAGAAGCAGGAAGGGATGGAAATGGGATTGATCACGTACCAAACATCCTTCACACCCTGTCCGTTGGTGTCGCCCGGAGCCTTGTCTCCCGCGAAATAGTAAAGCGGCCAGTTCTTAAAGGTGCTTTGCTTCTTGCCGTCACCCCTCGTGAATTCCCCAAAGTCCTTGGCGTCAGAACCCGCCGGCGCCTTGATCTGATCGGAATAGTAAATGAGCCATTTCTCCAGACATGGCCCGACGCAGGCATTCCGGTCAGGCTGGTCTTTCTTGAAATAGTAGAGCGTCATGCCTTTTCCGTCCGCGAGGTAATTCCCGACCCCCTCTTTGTGCTTGATCAGCGGGGTGTCACCGGCTGCCATGGCCAGGCTTGCCAAGGCCAGGACCAGGATGGCTGCTACCGCTGTAATACCTATTGCGTATCTGATTTTCATAAGAATCTCCTTTTTTTTCATAAACAATGAGTTTTGGACCGCCGTATCACTGTCTTGCCCAGTCCGCCGAACGTCTTCCCCTCATGTATAGAGGATAGCAGGGGTCCTGTATATTGTCAAGGCATGGCCGTAATGATTCAAGAAGCTTGAATTGTTCCGTGCATCCATGTTAAAGTGCTCCCGTGATCACGGCGCTCATTATTTTCACCATTACCTATATCTTTATAGGCCTCAGGCAGATTCCGCGCATGCACGTCGACCGCCCGGCGGGCGCACTCGTCGGAGCGGTGCTGATGATCGTTTTCGGCGTGCTCACCCTCGACGAGGCCTTCAGCGCCATCGACATGCACACGCTCCTGCTTCTTCTCGGGATGATGATCATCACGGTCTATCTCAGGGTCGCGGGGTTCTTCGAGCTCATGGCCGACAAGATCCTCTCGCTGTCGCGCACCCCGCTCCAGCTTCTTATCTTCGTCGTCATCTCATCCGGTGTGCTCTCTGCGTTGTTCGTCAACGACACGATCTGTCTGCTCTATACGCCGATCATTCTCGAAGTGACGATCCAGCTGGGGGTAAACCCCATGCCATACCTGCTTGCGCTTGCCACGTCGTCGAACATCGGAAGCGTCATGACCGTGACCGGCAACCCGCAGAACATGATGATCGGCATATATTCAAAGATCCCCTATTTATCATTTTTGGGTGCGCTCTTTCCGGTTGCCCTTATCGGGCTTGTGGTATGCGTGGCGGTCATAGGGTTCGTATACCGAAAGGAAATGCGGGCCGCTCCCTTGCCGTCCCGGCCCGCGATTCCCCCCTATCAGATCAGGAGGGCGCTGCTCGTCAAGGCGCTTCTGGTTTGCGCCGCGGTCCTGGTTGCCTTCTCGCTCGGATATCCCTATTCGCTTACGGCCGCGGCAGGAGCGGTAGCGCTCCTGCTGATCGGCGGAGTGAGCACCGAAATAATTCTTGAGGGAGTGGATTGGACGCTCCTGTTGTTCTTCGCCGGTCTCTTCATCGTGATGCACGGGGTGGAGGTATCGGGCCTTGCGGCGGCAATGATCGAAAAGGCGGGTGATCTCACGGCGCTCTCCCCCCTCGGCAGGATCGCCGGTCTGTCCGCGGTGTCCTCGGTCCTCTCGAATCTCGTGAGCAACGTGCCTGCGGTGATGCTGCTCAAGCCGCTCACGCAAACGCTCGGCGGCGGACATCTCTTCTGGCTGGCGCTCGCGATGAGCAGCACGCTGGCGGGTAACTTCACGCTGATCGGATCGGTCGCGAACCTGATCGTGGTCCAGCAGGCCAGAAAAAAAGTGGACATAGGGTTCATGGAATATTTTCGCGTGGGTGCGCTGATCGCGGTCGTCACGGTTGCCATCGGAATACTGGTCCTTGCGTTGGGCGCGGGCGTGGCGCATGGCGCGGAGAGCATGGTTGGGCTGGAGCGGAAAAGTCAGATGAGGGTGCTGGTCACACCGGCGATGCCGCACTCCGCGCCGCGCCTGCTTCATATCGTGCTGGTACGCGATACTGATGAGACAAGGGCCACAGGCCTTCAGGGTTTCAGGCGCATGGGGAATGATGAGGCCGCGCTCTTTGTGTTCGAAAAGCCTTTGGTGGTCACCTTCTGGATGGGAAGTGTGGCATTCCCGATCGACATCATTTTTATCGGTACCGATAAAAAGGTCATTCGGGTGTATCCGGACTGCAAGCCGGGGAGCCGGGACCTCTACCCCTCGGTTGAGCGGGCCCAATGGGTGATCGAGACAGCGGCAGGGTCCGGGATCCGGGTGGGGGACAGGGTAAGCTTTCAGTAAATTCGTAAAAAGTCATCATCTACCGCCGAGACGCAGAGACACGGAGAAATGTCCCTTGAAATACTAAGGATTTTCTCAGCGTGTTTCCCTAAGTGGCCGCCGTTCTTTTGAAGGCTACTGTGCCTCTGTGGTTAAATTCGACTTCGTCCGAGATCATCAGCCTTGAGTCAAAATCTTTTCTTGCTTTAAAACCAAAAGCAAGCTGTGATTAAATATTTTCTCTGCGCCTCTGCGTCTCAGCGGTTATATTCGACCTATTGACGAAACTTAGGTTATCATCTCATTATCTAGCGTCAAATTTGCATATATATTTAACTCAAAGATCATCCCTGTTATTTCTGGCTGTCCTGCCAAAGATGTGGTAAAATCGCTCCCGACGCAATAAGCATGAATTGTGGAGGTGACCCTTGGAACGATTCACCAGCCAAGTCCTTGTTCTCATCATTGCCGTCTCCGTATTTGCTCACACATCCCCCGCCTTTGCGCAATCAGACGAAGTAAAAAATTTCATGTCGATGTATTTCACCCCCGAAGAGCTTGTGGTCCAGTCCGTGACGAGAAGTCCGAAGCCCATTTCTCAGGTCGCCGAGAACGTCACGGTGGTTACGGCTGCGGACATCGAACTTATGAACGCCCATAGCGTCGCGGACGTGCTGAATACCGTCACCGGGGTCCAGGTTTGGATGACCGGAGGCCCCGGCCAAAGTGCAACGGCAATGATTCAGGGGTCCGAGCAATTTCACGTGACGGTTATTCTCGACGGGGTTGTTCTGAACACGCTCTCAGATAATATTGCTGAGCTCGGAATCCTCCCGGTCCAAAACATAGAAAAGATCGAGATCATCAAAGGCCCCGCATCGTCCGCGTGGGGTTCGGCCCTCGGTGGAGTGGTGAACATCATCACAAAGGCGGGCGGCATAATTAATCAGGGCAACACACTCTCTGCATCATACGGAATAAAGAACTCAGGCGACTTACGGGCCGAGACCCGCGGCAAGGAGGACAAATTCGGTTATTACTTGACTGCGGGAAGACTGCAATCGAACGGCCTGACAGAGCACTTTAAAGTTTCGGATAATAATGCCTATACAAAGCTGACCTATGATCTGACGGACAAGACGAGCATTCTTTTCACCCTTGGTTATGCTGAAACGGCCAGAGGCAATGGTTTAGATACGCTAAACGACCGGTCCTATGACAATGGCCAGAAGCTTATGCACTCCACGCTCACAATAAATTCCGCGCTCAGCAACAAGGTGGAGCTGAATATTTCCTTCCGGACGATCCGTCAGGAATTCACGACGGGCATTAATTTGTTGAGTTCGGGTGAATTACTGAATAAATATAAAGATGAAGATAACGGTCAAGGGGCAAGCGCGAAGCTGACTTGGAAGAACACCCGGAATACGTTCGTTCTTGGCGCGGACTATGATTATAAAGTGTTCAAGTCGAACAGCATGACCGGCGGCGAACAGGGCATGAAGAAGTC
>JBGPIG010000090.1:0-8939 GCA_041484745.1 Nitrospirota bacterium
GACCTCGGGATATCAGGCCGACGTCCAGAGCTTGATCAATCAGGCGATCTTCGAACAGGAGACGACCAGCATGGTCGTGGTGAAGGACATCGAGGTCTACAGCCTGTGCGAGCACCACATGCTTCCGTTCTACGGACGTTGTCACATCGGGTACATACCCCGGGGAAAGGTCTTCGGCATCAGCAAGCTGGCGCGGCTCGTGGACATGTATGCGAGGCGGCTCCAGATCCAGGAGCGTTTGACGGAGCAGATCGCGTATGCGATCAAGGATTCGATCAACGCCGACGGCGTGGGTGTGATGATCGAAGCGCGCCACCTCTGCATGATGATGCGCGGCGTGGAAAAGCAGAATTCACTGTTCGTTACCTCGTCGGTCCTCGGGGTATTCCGGTCCAACCCCGCGACAAGGCAGGAATTCATGTCGATCATAAACAGTCCGAGGACATTGTAATACAGAAAATGGTACAGGCTTTAAGGGGTCATCATATTCGGGGGCACTTCCTGAGTCCTTGATAACAGCCGAGCGACCCGCGGGCGGAGGTATGAGGAGCGCGAATGGATAAGAGGATGCCGGTCCTGTTCATCGGCCACGGCTCGCCGATGAACGTCATTCTGGACAACACCTATACCCGGAGCTTGGCGGTATTGGGCAGAGACCTGCCGAGGCCGAAGGCGATCATGGTCATATCGGCACACTGGCTCACGAACGGCACCTTCGTGACATGCATGGAACGACCGAAGACCATCCATGATTTTTCCGGCTTTCCCGACGAACTGTATGCCATGCGCTATCCCAGCCCCGGCGCGCCCGAAGCTGCCCGGCTTGTGACGGACGCGGTCAAACGAGTGAGGGTCGCGTGCAGCCACGAATGGGGGCTTGACCACGCATCGTGGGCGGTGCTGAAGCATGTCTATCCCCAAGCGGATGTTCCCGTGTTCGAAATGAGCCTTGCCTACACGTTCAACGAATGGTATCCGAAGCCGTTGCAGTACCACTACGATCTTGCGAAGGAGCTCGCGGGGCTCAGGCGGCAGGGCGTGCTGATCATCGGCAGCGGCAACATCGTCCACAACCTCGGCATGCTGGATTTCGAAAACGTAGAGGCACCGGCCGTTGACTGGGCAGGCGAATTCGACAACAAAGTCAAGCAGTGCCTGCAGAGCGGAAACCATGATGCGCTCCTCCGCTATCAGGAGCTCGGCCCGGAGTCGCGGCTTGCCGTGCCCACGCTGGACCACTATCTTCCGATGATTTACGCCGCCGCCCTGCAGGAGAAGGACGAGCCCCTCGTCTTCATGCATGAGGGGTTCCAGTACGGATCGATCTCCATGCGCTGCTTCAGGATAGGATGACCTGCCGCCCCACTGTGCCTCTTTTTGGCATTTGACAGGTTGTGTCAGTGGTGCTACGTTTTAATCAGACAGGAATTGTGGATATCGCATCGTGAAAGGGGGCAGTCGTATGAAAATTCTACTTCAGGTTAAGTTTCGCGACATGCCATTCTCAGAAGCCATCGAAGCAAAAATTAATGAAAAAGCGGCAAAGCTCGACCGGTTCAACGACAGGATCATGGCCTGCCGGGTCGTGGTTGAGGAGACGCAGAAAAAACAGCGCCAGGGCCGGTTATTCAGCGTACACATCGACCTGACCGTGCCGGGCAGGGAACTGGCGATAACCAAACAGGAAAATACCGACGTTTATGTTGCCATACGCGATGCATTCGACGCAGCGGTCCGGCTGCTCGACGGGCTTGAAGAACAGCACCGCGGCGTGGTCAAGTTCCACACGCCCCTGCCTTCGGGCCGCGTGGTCAGGATATTTCCTGAATCCGATTTCGGCTATATCCGGACGGCCGACGATCGGGAGATCTACTTTCACCGCAACAGTGTTCTTGACAACCGTGACTTCGGTTCGCTGAAATTCGGCACTGAGGTGACATTCATCGAGGAACAGGGCAATGAGGGACCGCAGGCAGCGCGGGTCACGGTCGTAAGGCGTTAAGAACTGCTGCAAAGGTATTTTCACGGCGTTACCCTGAACCCTTTGCCACGGTCACCTTGGGCAAAGGGCCTTGCTTCAGGGCAAGAGGGGAATATCGGGATGCCAGGTCTCCCGCTGATGTGATTCGAAAAGAAGTGGGGAGTTGTCGTTTCGGTGGGGGCGAAGAACAAGGGTCATATCTCTCTTCTTCCCACATATTCCTGCAATCTAAGATATGACCCTCCTCAACCACGTCATGCCGCTTTTTTTGCAAGTCTGGTCGCAAGCCTTATATCGACGCCGGTCAGCGCCTTAGAAACCGGGCATCCTATCTTGGCCATGTCCGCCTTCTCCCGGAACGTCTTTTCGTCGATTCCGGGGACCAGCCCCTCGGTATCGAGATCGATGGTCGTAATCTTGTATCCATCTGCAAGCTTGTCGATCGAGACACGGGCGACCGTGTGGATGTGTTCGACCTTATATCCCGCTTCTTCCAGGATGATCGAGAGCGCCATGCTGAAGCATCCCGCATGAGCGGCGCCGATCAGCTCTTCCGGATTCGTGCCAGGTTCTTGTTCGAACCGCGAGCCGAATGAATATTTGCCTTCAAACGCTCCGCTTCCCAGCTTCATGACTCCTTTTCCCTTCTTGATGCCGCCCTCCCACAGGGCTTCTGCTTTACGGGTGATCATAATACACCTCCTTATGAATGACAATGTCCTCTGCTTTCGGTTCATCCGTATATTTTAAGTATACCGCTGTCAGGCGACTGCTGTAACTAATCAGAAAGTCCTATGAAAAATATTCAGTGAGTTCGCGAAAAAAAACGCTTGAAATGACCAGCACAAATTGAACGTGCCGCTGCGCACCGGCGACCGCGTGTTTTCCGTCTTCTGCGACGGCTGTATAATATATATAAGGGTACAAAAAGAGAGGATGCCGACATGAAAACGACCATTATTATAAGCACGCTGTTTGTTCTATGGCTAATTTTTGACAATACACCCGCAGGGAAAGGAGATTTTGTATGAAACTGAATATTATTCTGGCCGCGGCCGGGTTTGTTCTTGCCGCGCTTTCCGGCCTTGCCGAAATGATTTCAGGACTGGGAACGCGCTGGGGATGGTGGCAGTATACGGTGGGATTCAGCATTCTGCGATGGGCGACGATCTGCGGCCTTGCGGCGATAGTCGTCTCGCTGGGCGCGGTCTTTACGATACGTGCGGAAGTCGGGCATCACGGGCTTCCCCTCTCGATCATGGGGCTCACGGTCGGACTTATTGTTGCGGCAGTTCCGCTCAGCTGGATCCTTACCGCGCGTAGTGTACCACGCATACATGATATTACCACGGACACGGACAACCCGCCCCGCTATGTCGCGGTCATACCACTCCGAAGCGGGGCGCTCAACCCGGCGGAATACGGCGGTTCCGCTGTTGCCATGCTGCAGCACACAGCCTATCCCGATCTCGCACCGCTCGTGCTGCCCCTGCCGACGGACAGAGCGTATGACCGCGCTATGGCCGCGGTCCATAAGATGGGGTGGGCTGTCGTGGACGGAAGCAGCAGTGAAGGCCGGATCGAGGCCACGGACACCACGTTTTGGTTCGGATTCAAGGATGACATCGTGGTGCGCATCCGGCCTGAAGGAAACGGCAGCAGGGTCGATGTGCGCTCGCTTTCCCGGGTCGGCCTGAGCGACATCGGGACGAATGCCAAGCGGATCACAGCCTATCTTGCCGCACTCAGATCAATGCCGTAAATGCCGTTTCGTCTTTCGCCTATGCGCCCCCGTTTTTCCGGCGTCCTCTGTGGTGAACGAAAGGACATCCCGTGATGAAACGTTTTAGTGATAAGCGGACTTGTCGCCGATATCGTAAGCGATAGGCATGAACACTTTTCTCAGGGTGAAGATGACCAGCATGACGGCGATCAGGACCAGACCAGAGGACGCGCCCCGGCCGCTGAGGATGTTTCTCGAAACCAGCAGCAGGTAAATCGGCATGATGATGGCGAGGATATAGCCCTCGAATAGCTTGAAGCAGAAAGCTTCCTTGGCGGTCACGAAGCCCAGACATCCGGCAAGCGGCAGCAGAAGCAGCAGGCTGTACGGTTCACGCATGAGCGCGCCGGTCAAGGAGCCCTTTCCAATGAGGAAGAGCACGACAAGACAGCCGACGCTGATGAAGTAGAGGTTCTTCAGGTACGTTTTGAACTTGCCTATATACAGATGAATGAAGAATACGCTCACGCCTACGGATGCATAGAGTCCACAGGCAAGGATCTCTGCCGACAGACGACCGACGGATGAAGTGCGGGAGGCGAAAGACGCCATTGCCAGGAGATATGCCAGACCGGAAATGAAGATGGCGGACAGCACGATACCTGCCCGGTAGAGCACCACTGTGATCCTATCTTCCCTCGAAAGAGGCTGAAATACCTGTTTCTCACCCATTGTTGATCTCTCCGTTCAGCGGCTGATCCTCCGATAGCTTGTTTGAACAGTTTAATGCAAACCCCGGATCAACCCTTGTTCATTTTCTTCCAGAACGCCAAGTCGCTAAACATGAGCCTGAGAAGTTCACGCGGCGACATTTCCGAGACTTCTTTGCACCTGCAGGCATCGTCTTTGCCTGACCCCGCCTGAGGACCTTCGGCTCCTCTCTCTTTTTTCGTGCCACGTGGATATACGGTTTTCTGGTTATCGGTAACCATGCTCTCCTCCCTCCACTATAATAACTCACTAGGTGAGCCGATGTCAAAGCTTGGTTACGTGGTTACCTACGTGGTCGCTCGGTGCTCAGGCGTGCGCGCATCGACGAGAGCTCAAAGAACGAATCAAGGGGGATTGGACTTAATGTCATTTCAGGCTCTCGGCGAGCTTGTCGAAAGACTCGTTCCAGCCGGCCCTTGTGTTATCGCTCATCGTACCGGCCGGAATGCCTTCATGCCGCAGAGTCATTTTTGTCTTGCCGTTATTCTCTTCGAACGTCGCGGTCATCATTAATTCCAGCGGCCAGTCTCCCGGCATTCCGTAGTGTGAAGCGGGCACCACATTGCCTTGGTCATCCGCAAAACAGTCGGTACAGACAATCCGCTCCATCGAAACGATGTCGCGATAGACGCCTGTGCTCCAGTAGTCTTGACCCTCGGGGGACCGCATGCAGTTGAGATATTTGCCTCCCACGCGGAGATCGATCTTGCAGACAGGCGACGTAAAGCCTCTTGGCCCCCACCAACGCATGAACAGCTTTGGTTCGGTCCAGGCCTTCCAGACGAGCTCGCGCGGCGCGTCAAAAATGCGCGTGATGCTCAAATCGGTTGTATTTTTTACAACGGTTGCCATAGTGTCCCCTCCTTCTCTTGAACCACTGCCGGCAGATTGTCGTTCCTGTAAATAAAAGGACGATATTACTCCTGTTAAAAAGATAGCACCGGATAACGCTGAAGTCAACGTGAGGGCTATGAATGCAGCCGTATCGAGGATGGTGAAACGAGGGGCGGCGTCATTCTATTGAAGATTTGAGTGGCGAGTGAATGGGGAAAAAACGAGTACCGTACAACTTCAGTATCAGTAATGAGGCCGGAGAACCTCCGCAGGATCCGCAGGGTTGACGAGAGCCGGTTCGGGTGCTAAACTATGAATATAAACGGGATTAAAAACACCCTGTTTAGGGGTGGAGTCAATGCGTAAGGGAGGTGTGTGATGATAGCCATATTGGGTGCAACGGGTAATGTGGGCGGCAAGATAGCCGCTCTTCTGGCAGCGAAAAGCGAGCCGGTCCGTTTAATCTCGCGATCAGCCGATCGTCTTCGGCCGCTGGTGGGCAAGAACGTGACGGCGTTCACCGGAGACGCAAACGAAACCGAGTTCCTGGTAAAGGCCTTTACGGATGTTGACGCGGTCTTTGCGCTGATCCCGCCGAATCCGAAGGCGCCGGAGTTTATGCGCCATGCCGACACGATTGGCCGGAGCATTGCGCGGGCGCTGGAGATCGCCACGGTAAAGTACGTTGTATTCCTGTCGAGCATCGGCGCGGAGCTTGCCAGCGAAGAAACAGGGCCGATCAAGGGCCTGCATAACATGGAAGAGCGGCTGAACCGGATCAAGGGGCTGCGTGTCGTGCATATGCGGGCAGGCTACTTCATGGAGAATCTGCTCTGGAACATCGACCTGATCAGGTCCAAGGGCATCACCGGCAGCGCGGTCAGGGGCGACCTCAAGATCGCAATGATCGCAACGAAGGATATCGCAGAATACGCGGTCGAGCGGCTGGTGAAACGGGACTTCACCGGCTCGTCAATCCACTATCTCCTTGGTCAGCGGGACCTCACTTTGACCGAGGCTTCAGGCATCATCGGGAGCAAGATCTCGAAACCCGGTCTGCCCTACATTATGTTCCCCTATGACGAAGCTCAAAAGGCCATGATTGCCACGGGGCTGTCGCCCGATATGAGCAGGATGTATGTCGAAATGGCCCGGGCCTTCAATGAGGGTACGATTAAGGCCGAGGTGCGCACTAAGAAAAACTCTACGCCGACCCCGATCGAGTCGTTCTGCGACGAGGTGCTCGTACCGGTATTCTCGCAAAAGATAGCTGCATAAATGAACCATCCTGGATAGGGTCAGCAGCAAGGAATCTCCTCCAGAGTGGGCGAAGCAGTAAGGGCCGGTCCTTGAGGAGGATCGGTTTCTTTTTATTCCTCAGGGCGTGGAAGAGTAGGTAAATGTTCAAACAGAAACGCATAGCATTGACGGGATTTCTGCTGGTCCTGGCAACAGGGGTCCAGTCATGCATGATGGGAACGCAGCTCATGACCAGCGAGGCCCGGCAGGCTGATGTCCAGGGAACATACACGCTGCTGCTGTACGGGTGCCACTATCCGGCGGACTTAAAAGACGTTGCCATTCTGGTTGCAGACGGGGGCAAGTATCCTCTTGAGATATACGATATCGGCACTTCCTATAAGGTGAACAAGGAAGTAGCGGCGCAAGACGCGCTCGCCGAAGCAGAATCCTTCGTCAAATGCAGCACCTACGGTGTCCGGTCCATACAGTTGAAGAGAATCTCCGATGGCAGCGGCGGGACCCTGGGCTTCGAGGTCAGACCTCTGTACGTTCCTCTTGAGTTTGGGTCCGATGATGTGATGAGCATATCCTATTCGCTGCGTGACGGGATTGTGAGGGCATATATCAGGCTGGATCCCCAGGTGGAGAGGGCCATCGAGGCTTCGGGATCTGATGACAGACATTCAAACAGAAGATAGGCACGCAGTGCGAACATAGCAGAGTCGCGACGTGCGTGTTGAGAGTAGTTAGGGCAAGTTCTCGCATTGCCTGCTGTGGGCGGAACGTTTATCCAGATGGAGAGAGCGAAATAGCGGCGATCAATGTGGTCTATGGCGTATCCGCTTGTGGGGCCGGCGTTCTGTCAGGAGAGCAAGCGTGTTTCGTCGTCACCTCTCCGTCCCCCCGCCGAACATTTCCACGATTTTCTTTACTAAAGCAGACAGTGACGGGTCCCGCGCTCCCATGAGAAGAATGCAGTCTCCTGATTTTGCATCAGCTCGTAATTTGGCCAATAGTTCATCGCGATCGCTGACCGCTTGCGCAGTGAATGCCACCTGACCAAGACCCTGTATGATATCGTACGAAGAAATATTCTTCTCCGCCGTGCCGCCGGCATAGTAGATCGGCAGGAGATAGAGCGAGTCTTTTTGCCGGAAGGCGGTTCGAAAGGCGGCGATGTATTCATCCTTTAAGAATCGGGTCGGACCAAACCCGTGCGGCTGGTAGACGGCAATAATGCGCTCGGAGAGGCCCCGGCCGGCGCTGACGGCAGCCGCTATCTTTGCCGGATTATGCGCAAAGTCATCGACCACATGGACGTTCTGTCTTGTCCTGGTGACGAAAAACCGTCGGGCCACGCCCTCGTAATTTTTTACAGCATCGGCAAGCGCTGTTTGCTCGCACCCGAAATGCTCGCATACGCAGAGCGCTGCGCACAGGTTTTCGAGGTTGTGATTTCCTGGAAGCGGCAAATGATATTCAATGCCTCCGCGAATAAGCTTGACCGAAGTAGGCAGGAGCTCTGTATGATCAGGTCTCCACGAGCCCGAACCATTTCGGCCGAAGCGCACGGATGCGGGAAGAGCGGCAAGGATCGGATCGTCCGCGTTTGAGGCCGTCCAGGGGGTTTGTGAAACGAGCGTCTCGAAAAAATGTTTCAACTCGTCAGTGCTTTTGTGGTCCTTGGAAACATTCAGGATAACTGCGGCATCGGGCCGATATTTGACAAGAGTTCCGTCGCTTTCATCCGCCTCCACCACCAGGAGATCGGATGCGCCGCAATAGGCATTCCCGATAAGCCCCTGCTTTTCGAGCCTGCGCAAACCTGCGCCGCTTATGAGAGAGGGCGATTTGTCACACGCGGTCAGGAATTCGAATATCATCGCGGTCACGGTGGATTTGCCGCTCGTGCCGGCGACGGCGATGGCCTTTTTTGTCGCGATGATCGTGCTTAGCAGATCTGAGCGATGTATAATCGGAATTCCGCGGCTACGGGCGGCAGCGATGTCGGGATTCGAGTCCTCTATTGCAGTTGAAACGCAGACTACATCAGTATCGGCGCCGATACCGGAACCATCCTGAGGAACGACAGCACACCCCAGCCCCTCGAGCGATCGCCGGATAAAGGCCGTGTCCTCACTTACATGGAATCGATCGGAGCCGGAGACGGTGGTCCCCTGAAAGCGAAGGTATTGCGCGAGCGCGCTCATGCCGCTGCCGAAAATACCGGTGAAATGGATACTGCGGCACGGGCGTTCGTTGATAACGATGGCTGGAGGATCGATGTACACGAGCGTGCCTTCCTTGACCGTTTCAAATAGACGAATGGCATCGAGATTGCGCAGGCACACGCACCCGTGCGACAGGGGCGTGCCGACCAGGTCCTCC
>JBGPIG010000091.1:0-8909 GCA_041484745.1 Nitrospirota bacterium
CCAGGACTTGCTGAAGATTTTTTTCAGTCCGTGGCAAACCATGCCGGAATGAACCTGCACATCCGTCTTCTGTACGGCCGCGACGTCCACCACATGCTGGAAGGCATCTTCAAGGCCTTCGGCCGCGCCCTGGACCAGGCCACGAGCCTCGATCCGAGGATCAAGGGCGTTCTCTCGACAAAGGGCAAGATCTAAGATAGACACGACACATCCACAGATTTCGCCGATTACGCAGATAGGTCAAATTCAGAATCTGCGAAAATCCCCGCAATCTGCGGATAATGGGATCAACATGATCGCGATCATCGACTATGGAATGGGAAATCTTCGCAGCGTTCAGAAGGGCTTTGAACGCGTAGGCCACGAGGCCGTGGTCACAAGCGACGTCAAAACGATATTGGATGCCGATAAGGTCGTGCTTCCCGGTGTGGGCGCCTTTCCGGACTGCATGCGCAATTTGGAGCACAACGGCCTCATTGATGCCGTGCACAAGACCATCAAATCCGGAAAACCCTTTCTCGGGATCTGCCTGGGGCTCCAACTCCTCTTTACGGAAAGTGAGGAGTTCGGGATTTCGAAGGGACTGGACATCATCAAGGGCAGGGTAATAAGATTTAGAATTCAAGATTCAACATTGAAAGTTCCCCATATGGGCTGGAATTCAATCTCGATCAAACGCCGTGCCCCGGCGCTCGCGGATGTCCCGGACAACAGCCACGTCTATTTTGTACACTCATTCCACGTGGTGCCGGAGGACAAGGCCGTGATCGCAACAACGACCCCCTATGGCATCGAGTTCGTCTCGAGCATATGGAAGGACAACATCCTGGCGGTGCAGTTCCACCCCGAGAAGAGCCAGACGCTGGGGCTGTCGATCCTGAAAAGATTCGGAGAGATGAAAACCTAAGATTTACCACGAAGTCACGAAGTCACGAAGAAAGCTTTCAAGTCTTTCACTTTGTGTCTTCGTGCCTTGGTGGTGAAAGTATTGAAGGTATAACATGCTGATCATTCCCGCTATCGATCTCAAAGAAGGCAAATGCGTCCGTCTGGAGCAAGGGCTCATGGACAAGGCCACGGTCTATTCCGACGATCCCGCGACCACGGCAAAACTCTGGGAGTCCCAGGGCGCGGAGCTCCTCCACGTTGTAGACCTGAACGGCGCCTTTGCGGGCGTACCCAAGAACCTGGATGCCATCAAGGCAATCCGCGCTGCCATCAGGATCCCGATCGAGGTCGGGGGCGGCATCCGCGATATTCCAACGATCGAGACGCTGGTTGCAATAGGCATTGACCGGATCATCCTCGGGACCGCAGCTATCGAGAATCCGAAGTTCGTTCAGGATGCTTGCATCAAATTTCCGGGAAGGATCATAGTCGGCATCGATGCGAAAGAAGGCCTGGTCGCCATCAAGGGATGGGCCGAAGTAACGAAGGTAAAAGCGATCGATCTGGCGAAGCAAATGCAGGACTACGGGGTTATCGCGATCATCTACACCGATATAAAACGAGACGGCATGCTGAGTGGACCGAACATCGAGGCAACGCAGGCGCTCGCACAGGCGCTGCATATTCCCGTCATCGCGTCGGGCGGCGTCCACACGATGAAGGACATCGAGAAGCTGCTTACGGTGCGCCACTCCGGTGTAAGCGGGGTGATTACCGGAAAAGCGATCTACAGCGGATCGCTGAATTTAAAAGAAGCCCTCACCTTTGTCAAACTGAACGATAATCAGTGCGCGAGGTAAAATTCATTTTCGCGCAGAGACGCAGAGTTCGCAGAGAAATTCAGCCCCAAAACGTATAAGATTTACTGGTTTTAAAACGTATGAGGGTTTTGCAGTTCTCCAGGCTCTCCGCGTCTCCGCGCCTCCGCGAGCAACATTTTTTTCAGGGGTACAACTTGCTATGTTAACCAAACGCATCATACCCTGCCTTGACGTGAAGGCGGGACGGGTTGTAAAGGGCGTAAGCTTTGTGAACCTGCGCGACGCGGGCGACCCGGTCGAGATCGCGAAGGTCTACGACGAACAGGGCGCGGACGAGCTCACGTTCCTTGACATCACCGCATCGCACGAAGAGCGCGGCATCATTCTCGATATCGTACGACGCACCGCGGAGCAGGTCTTCATGCCGCTCACGGTCGGCGGCGGCATCAAGAACCTCGATGACATCCGCAATCTCCTCCTTGCCGGCTGCGACAAGGTATCGATCAACACCACCGCGGTCCATGATCCGGAATTTATCAAGGCCGCATCCATGCGCTTCGGCAGTCAATGCATCGTCGTCGCCATCGACGCCAAACAGGTGATCGTGCACGACAAGGATTTCAAGCCACCGCTCACCTGGGCCGCTGACCCGAAGTATAGACAGGTCTTTCTCTCAAACTCCGAACTCCACACGGAGCCTGCCCTCGAGCGCATTAATCGGGGGAACTCCGGACTGAAATGGGAGGTTTACACCCACGGCGGCAGGAAGCCTATGGGCATTGATGCAGTGGCATGGGCGCGGATGATGGAGGAATATGGCGCCGGCGAGATCCTGCTTACGAGCATGGACCAGGACGGCCAGAAGAACGGGTACGACCTGGCGCTCACGCGCGCTGTTGCCGAGGCGGTCACCATCCCGGTCATTGCATCAGGCGGTGTGGGAAACCTTGAACACATCTATGAGGGATTTACAAAAGGAAAAGCCGATGCCGCGCTCGCCGCATCGATCTTCCACTTCCGGGAATACACGATCAGGCAGGCAAAGGAATATTTGAAGGAACGGGGAGTACCGGTAAGGCTGTAGTCATCATACCGGGTAAAATGCAAAAGGCGGGATGAAATCATCCCGCCTTTTCTGTTTTCGGCTGCTATTTCGAGCTTCGCGAAGAATCTCGTCTCATATATGTTCTGGACCCTTCGGCAAGCTCAGGGTGACGATAAACTTGTCACTTCTTCGCCGCAATGCCCTTCTGGATCGCCTTCACCACGCCGTCGCTGCCCGGCTCACTGATCTTGAGGAGCATGCCCGTTTTCTCGTAGTAGCCGATGAGCGGTGCGGTCTTTTCGTTATACACGTCGAGACGCTTACTGATGGCCTCCACCGTCTCGTCCGCGCGCTGGATCGTCGGACTGCCGCACTTCTTGCACTTGTCGCCGGGCGCGGGCGGATTGCTCTTGATGTTATAGATTTCCTGGCACGAAGGGTTCGAGCAGGTCCTGCGGGTCGTCAGGCGGTCGAGGATCACCTCGCGCGGGACTTCGATGCTCGCCACAAGGTCAAGCTTGACGTTGATCCTCTTCAGCAAGGCACCAAGGGAGTCGGCCTGCGAGATGGTCCTGGGAAAACCGTCGAGGAGAAAACCTTTCTTGCAATCCGGCTCCTGGAGCCGCTGCTCCATGATGCCCATAATGAGAGAATCGGGGACCAGGTCGCCCCGGTCCATATAACCCTGGGCCTCTTTGCCGAGCGGCGTACCGGCCTTCACGGCACCGCGCAGAATATCTCCCGTCGAGATCTGCACCGAGCCGTCCAGTGCTGTTAATAGTTTTGACACCGTGCCCTTGCCCGCGCCTGGCGCCCCTAAAAGAATGATTTTCATTGTACCGTGCCTCCTCGGATTGGAAATAAATTTAAACTTCAAGGCGGCCATTATCATATGAACCACAAAAAAAATCAAGGGAAATGTCGAGCGCGTGCCCACAAAGTAATTGCACATCACCTGAAAATTCTTTATACTGATTCCGAACCATATTTGAATTCGCGGGGGGTAAGCGTTCAATGAGCATTCTCGACTGCATCGGCAACACGCCGCTGGCGCGGCTGGACAACATCAATCCTAATCCCAAGGTCAGGCTCTTTGCCAAGCTTGAAGGAAACAATCCCGGCGGTTCAGTGAAGGACCGCATCGCCTGGTACATGGTGAAGGCCGCCGAGCAGGCAGGCAGGCTCAAGACGGGCTCCATGATTCTCGAAGCGACGTCGGGGAATACCGGGATCGGGCTCGCCATGGTCGGCACCGCCCGGGGGTACAAGGTGAAGCTCGTGATGCCCGCATGCGTGAGCCTTGAACGGCGAAAGGTGCTCGAGGCCTTCGGCGCCGAGCTTGTCCTGAGTCCTGGCCAGGAAGGGACCGACGGCGCCATCCGGCTTGCGCACAAGATCTACGACGATAACAAGAACGGATACTTCATGCCGAACCAGTTCGATAACGAGGCGAATGTCAGGGCGCACTACGAGACCACGGGCAAAGAGGTCTACGAGCAGACAAACGGCGAGGTCAGCGTGTTCGTCGCAGGCATGGGCACCACCGGCACGCTGATGGGCGCGGGCTCGCGCCTCAAGGAGTACAATCGTTCGATCACGATCGTCGGCGTGGAGCCGAACCTGGGGCACAAGATCCAGGGCCTCAAGAACATGGCCGAGGCCATCGTGCCGAAGATCTTCAATCCGAAGGCGCTGGACGAGAAACGGAACGTACAGGACGATGATGCGTTCAGCACGACGCGGCGGCTTGCACTCGAAGAGGGTCTCTTCGTGGGGATGAGCAGCGGCGCGGCAATGTGGGTTGCGCTTCAGAAGGCCTCGGAGATGAAGGATGGGACCATCGTGGTGATCCTGCCCGATCGGGGAGACCGGTACCTCAGCACGGCACTGTTTACGTCGGTCTGCGCCCAGTGTCCGCCGTGATGCCGGCCAGGCCCGGCCGGAGGTGACCTCCTTGTCCTGTAACCCTACGGAACTGTTTGATCAGCTCTATCTCGACAACCAGCCGAAAGTATACCGCCTGGCCTTGTCGCTTGCCGGGAATGCGCACGACGCGGAGGACATAACCCAGGAGGCGTTCTTCCGCGCTTTTCGTTCCTACAATACCTTCCGCAATGACAGCTCTTTTTTTACCTGGATCTATCGGATCGCCTTGAATGTCGCCAATGATCATTTGAAGTACAGGAATAAATTGCCGTACCGGATGTTGACGGAGGACCTTGGCTACCCGCTCGAAGAAGTTATCGACACGAATCCCGCGAACAATCCGGAGACTGAACTGCTCGCCTGCCAGGTCAGGATCAAGTGCCTGCATGCGTTGACGGAGTGCCTGCGGGCGAACGAGCGCAGGGTCTTTTGCCTGGCAATCACCCTGGGCCTGCCGCACAAACATGTGGCGGAAATTCTGGAGTGCTCGGTCGGTTCCGTCAAAACCTCGCTGCACCGTTCGAAAAAACGATGGTTCGGATACATGGAAAACCAATGCCAGTTCCTCGACAAATCCAACCCCTGCAATTGCAGGCAGTATGTACGCTTTGCACTGTCCAAGGGCACGATTTCTAAGGATGTCGTCGTAGATCCCCGCCTTCCGGTTATCACTCAGGCAAAAAAAGAAGTCATCAGCCTTCGCACATTGCGCGACCTCTATCAGGACCTTTACCGGGAAAAGGCCGACGAGTCTTTTGCACGGCGGATCCGCGACGGCATACAGAACAACGAGTGGTCGATTTTTTCCTGATATTTTTGTAACCTTCTCCCTCCCGGACGGTCTAACTGACAGACAAAAACAAAAGGAGGATGTTTCCATGAAGACAAAAGACGACATTGCCCTGGTGGCGCCCTGCGGGATGAACTGTGGCTCCTGCCCGATGTACAAGGTCAAGGACGACCCGTCTCTGCGGGAGGGACTGGCCAAGAGGATAAACTGGAACGGCGTCCCCTGTCCGGGCTGCAGGCCAGGCAAGGGGAAGAACCAGTTTATCGAGGGCTCCTGCCCAACCTACTCGTGCGCGGCGGGGCGAGGCGTCGACTTCTGTTTTGACTGCAAGGATTTTCCGTGTGCGAAACTGAACCCTGCGTCAGATAGGGCGGATGTCTTGCCGCACAACCTGAAGATATTCAATCTCATCTTCATAAAGCAGCACGGTATCGCCAAGTACCTGGAAAAAGAACCGGAGATCAAGCAGCGATATTACCGCGGCAAGATGGTGATCGGCAAAGGGCCGCAGCTCGATTGACGCCTGCAATTCATTTTGGTGCGACAAAAGCCCAGGATCTGCTTAGAGTCTGTATTGATCGTTTCCGTCGTGCCGGACTTGATCCGGCATCCAGCGGTTGTTGAAAAGACTGGATTCCAGCTTTCGCTGGAATGACGTCCCCGGGGTATTGGCAAATTTTCAGATTTGCGCTGGATCCCGTTTTCACGGGGATGAAGAATTCGTTTATAAGGAGAACTGTCATGGCTGATCAATTGGAAGTTACGGTTGTTTCGACAAACCAAAGGCTGGGCTACAGCGGGTCCTTAAGGTCTCTGCCGCCTATCGCGATGGACTATATACCGCCGCTCGGGGACGGACAGGGTTACATGCCGCTTGAAATGCTTCTCATGAGCTTGGGAACATGCAGCGGCGCGACCATCGGGTATTTGCTCAGAACAAAGGGGAAGACCATAACCGGGATCAAGGTTAATGTAAAAGGGACCAGGCGCGAACAGCACCCGCTGTCATTCAAAAAGATCCTGCTTGAATTCGTCGTGAATTCGTCCGATGTCAATGATCTGGACATACAAAAGGCGATCAAGCTCGCCGAGGAGTCCGTTTGCCCCGTCTGGGCGATGGTGAAGGGCAATGTCGAAATTGCGGCAGAATACAAGATTATTGCTTCGTAGGCGCCCAGGAGAGACCTATCATGAAGAAAGAGAACAATCCGTCCGCTCGATTCGATAAGAATTTGGCCGCGGTCTGCGGCCTGTTCTGCCCCGCATGCCATATATTCATCGGGACCACGGAGGATCCGGCAAGGCTTGCGGCGATGGCCCGGCGTTTTCAGCGATCCCTTGAGGAAATGCAATGCAACGGGTGCCGTTCGGAAAAGCGCTGTTTCTACTGCGAGACCAAATGTATGATGGCAAAATGCGCATCGGCAAAAGGAGTGAAATTCTGCGGCGACTGCGCCGAATATCCCTGCGAGGACTTGAGGAAATTTCAGGCTGAGGCGCCGCATCGAATCGAGCTGTGGAAATCCCACGAGCGCAGGAAAGAGGTCGGGTTGGAAAAATGGTACCTGGAGATGCTCGATAAGTATTCCTGCCCCCAATGCCATGCCATAAATTCCGCCTACGATTTAACGTGCCGGAAATGCGGCAACGATCCCAGCTGCGAATATGTACGCAGAAACAAGGCTGCCATTGAAAAGCATCTGCAGGCGAAGTAATCGGATGCATGCGGGAACCTGCAGGGGCGCTTCTTGAATTGTGTTCATCGAGTATCAAGATCAAAATTCGCAAGGTGACCTGCTGCCCACTCGCACGACGCCGCACGAATCCTTGCGGTTTTTTGAACTTGTAAGTCCGCTTCGTTTTGTGCAATAATCCGCAGGTGAAGAACGACCTGGCTGCAATACGGAAACTCGTCGGCGCAGTCACGAAAGAACAGCTCCGGTACGTGGACTGCTTCGTCGCCGACAATATCGCGCTGTTCATGCCCGTGGGCGGCGCGTGCTTCTATGCCCTCACACCCGAGCACACTCACCCCTCGTACATGTTTGTCCTGGACTTCAGCGCGCGAACCTCAACAAAACTGCACGGGAAAACGATAGCCGGCAAGCCCGGCAAGGTCTTGGCTTTGTCACCCGGTCTCCCTCATCAGGAGCTGCCGTCCGAGGAGCCTCCCCGGTACATCGCCGTAATGATCAGCAGACAATTCTTTGAAGAACAGTACCGGTTCTATTCGCGGAAGAAGCCAGGAGTGTTCCGCGGGACCTTCCTTGATCCCGCCGAAGGATTTGTCCACCTGCTCAAGCGGTTCATGATCGAAGCGGACAGCAGGACAGCCGGCGCAACAGCGGTGCTCGACGCGCTCGGCGTGGAAATATGCCATTCCCTCATCAGGATGATTGCTCATGCCCCCGCCCCCGCGGACCGGATAGCCGACCGCGTCGAGCTCAACCGCGTGATCGAACACCTCCACACGCATCTGGACGACAAGATCACAGTCGAGAGCATGGCCTCGATCGCCCACCTTTCCGCGTCCCACTTTGCCCGCGTGTTCAAGCGGGAAACGGGAAAGGCGCCCATGGAGTACGTGCAGGACCTCCGTCTGGAGCGGGCCAAGAAACTTCTGCTTGCCGGGGACAAGTCCATGACCGAGATCGCCCTGGAATGCGGCTTCGGAAGCCAGTCGTATCTTTCCGCATGTTTTCAGAAGGAATACAAAATAACGCCGTCGGGATACCAACAAAGGGTGGGCGGGAAATAAGCGGCAAGCTGAAGGGAACTTGGGGAGGGAACTTGGGGACGTTGTGTCCGAAATGGACTTTACGATAGTTCACATGCAATTATGAACGATCGCCTCTTTATAAGCCACGGCAATCGTTGATAGGATGAATCGGGTTATCGCCGGCCGGGTACGTCAGAGGATCATACGGTACACATTTTGTGTTAGAATAAATAGGGAGGCAGACTGACATGAAATTACCGAATGTAGCCAAGGGGGTTCTGATGAGTTTCTCATTTATATTGCTGCTTACCGGGTTCGGCGGCGTAGCTGCTGGAAAATCGCCCGTGGGCGGTCCGGCCATAAAGGGGTACGATGCCGTCGCCTATTTCACGGCCGGCAAAGCGCTAAAAGGCAATGGGTCATTTACCTTCCAGTGGCATGACATGACGTGGTATTTCTCAACCAAAGAGAACAAGGACCTGTTCGCGGCCGGTCCGGAGAAATACGCTCCGCAATATGACGGTTATTGCGCCTGGGCCATGACGGAGTCACGGAAAGCCATAACCGATCCCGAAGTATGGAAGATCGTTGACGGAAAGCTTTACCTGAATTGCAGCGCCGCAGCGTATGGAAAATGGAGTAAGGATATCCCCGGCAACATCAAAAAGGCAGATGCGAACTGGGTGAAGTTCATCAACAGAAAATGATCGGAATAAAGCA
>JBGPIG010000092.1:0-8862 GCA_041484745.1 Nitrospirota bacterium
CGATACGCGTCAACGATAGTTGCTTGGACGGAAAAAATGGCTCGCTCGCGTTCGCTCCGAAGCGTGAGCGGGCGATTATCGAGATGCGTATCGATATTTACTTCCTCGTCTTTCGGAAATGGAAGCTCGTGGGCTTGTGCGAGGACGGTGATTGCAGTCGCCTCCAGCCTGAAAAAATCTCCGTTCTTCAATTTCGTGGGCATTCTCCTGTTGATCTACGGCGGATTAAAGAGCCTGTCGTTCGTTATGCCGCCCCTCCCGGGACAGGTCATCGACATGTTCATGATCATGGCCTTCTTTTCGTTCATCATCTATTTTTCAATCGAGGACGATACCCTGAAAGCATTTTTCGAACCCATGAGATCGGTGCTGGCCGACGATGACAAAAAGATTCTCAGGATCGCCATCGTGTATATCGCCATTCCCCTGCTCGCCGGCTATCTGACGTATGTCAAGGTGATGCCGGCATTTGAACCGCCGATTTCAGCGAGGATCACCCATCCCGAACCTCCGTCGGAAATCGACTTCAGAGGCAACACCATAAACATTCTGGGGTTGGAAAACCCGTTGCGCAAGGATGCGACGAACCTGTCGAAGTTTACCGAGGAAGGGAAAGTGATTTATTTTCAGAACTGTTTTATTTGCCACGGCGCGGATTTGGACGGACGGGGAAACTTCGCGCAGGCCTTTAACCCACCGCCACCCCCTTTCCGGGGCACGGACACGATTGCTCAACTGCCCGAGTCGTATGTATTCTGGCGGGTTGCCAAGGGATGGCGGGGGCTCTCCGCGGGAGCAACTCCCTGGGATTCCGCCATGCCCGTCTTCGAGGAAATGCTGACGGAAGATCAGATATGGAAAACGATCCTCTATATGTATGACGCTACCGGAAACAAACCGCGGACCTGGTGAGGGTATGAGAAGGGGAAAATCTGTCATGAGGTTGTTCGTCGTCATTGGCTTACTGGTGTTGCTACCCGGTATCGCACTGCCCGAAGAGAAAGGCAAGGTTGTGTATAACCAGTGGTGCTCATCCTGCCATGGTGAAAAGGGCGATGGAAAAGGACCGGCTGCCGACTTTGTGTGGCCTCGGCCGAGGGATTTTACGAAAGGCACCTATAAGTTCAAATCGACGGCGTCCGGCGAACCGGCCCTTGATTCGGATATTATACGAACGATCAAGGAAGGGAACGCCGGCACGTCCATGCCGGCCTGGAAACGATTCAGTGATGATGAAGTGAAGGCGCTCGTGACTTATTTAAAGCAGTTCTCGGCCGATACCTTTTCGATACAGGGCACTCCTGTAAAAATCGGGAACCCGCCGGGCGGCAAAGAGAAAATGATAGCAATGGGCAAGGAGCTCTACCAGTCGACAAAGTGCTGGGAATGCCATGGCAAGACGGGAAGGGGTGACGGCGAGAAGGGATGGCAGGAAAAATTCAAGGACGATTGGGGCGACAGAATATATCCTGCTGACCATACGAGTCCCTGGGAATTCCGGGCAGGCAGCGATGTGAAGGATATCTTCAAGACAATTTCGGCGGGCTTCGACGGCACACCCATGACCTCTTACGGAGATACGGTGGCAAAGGAAAAAATATGGGCGCTTGCCTATTATGTGCAATCACAGCATCAGATCAGGAACCTCGGGTTGGCGCTGACAATGAAAAAGATCGATGCCCTGCCTGCGTCAACCGACGATCAGGCCTGGCAGAATGCCGAGTATCTCGATCTTCCGATGTCAGGTCAGGTGATCTTCGACCCCCGCGATTTTACGACCACGTTAACCAACGCGAGGGTGAGAGGTGTGTACACCGATTCCGAACTGGCTGTCATGATCGAATGGACCGACAAACAGCCGAATAAGGGTGAAGACGGACTTCCTCCCGATGCCGTGCGCATCCAGTTTCCTACCGCGCCCAGCGAAGGCGGAAAGCCATACTTCTTTATGGGAGACAAAAAACTGAGTGTTAATCTGTGGCAGTGGAAAGCTTCGGATAACCTTGGCAGCGAATTCATCGCAGCGGGACCGGAGAACAGTACTCAGCAGGAAAAGCAGGATGTCAAGGTTATTGCCTCCTACACCGACGGCCGCTACAGGGTCCTGTTCAGGAGACAGTTAAACACAGGCAATGAGAAGCACGCTGTTTTCGAGATCGGCAAATTCATGCCGTTTTCGGTCGCCCTCTTTGACGGCCGGAACAATGAAGCAAACAATAGAGGGGCCATCTCCGCGTGGTACTATATGATGCCGGAACCGCCGACACCCGCAACGGTGTACATTTTCCCGCCCCTGGCATTTTTTATTGTTCTCGGAATAGGATTTCTGCTGAACAGAAAACTCCCCAAAAAAAACCGAAGGGATGACCGTGGCCATGTATAAAAAAATATTGATCCCGATCGACAACTCAAGATATTCCCGTTTCTGTACTGACATCGGGATATCCCTGGCTTCACATTTCGGTTCAGAATTGACGGGGAATCACGTATATAGTGCAAGACTGCACGACAAGCGGTTCCGTGACATGGAGGGAGGCCTTCCCGGGCATTTTCGGGAGGAAGAACGACTGAAAAAATCGCGGACAGTGCATGATTCACTCATTGGAGACGGTCTCAAACTGATCTCCGATGCCTATCTGGAGACATTTAGAAAGGACTGCACGGCAGCTTCAATACAATTCAGTTGCAAGATGCTGGAGGGCAAGAATTGGGTGGAGCTGGTTAAAGATGCGCGCAGCAGCGCCTACGATCTTGTGATTCTGGGGATCCTGGGACTTGGCGCGGTGAATGGAAACCTTATCGGCGGCGTTTGCGAAAGAGTAGTGCGAAAAGTTACGGCGGATGCCTTGGTAGTAAAGAACGGCGAACCTCTTGGTAACCGCATCGTCGCAGCGATTGACGGAAGCGATCATTCCTTTGCCGCTTTCAAGAAGGCGCTGGAAATGAGCAAGCGTTTTCACATGAAGCTCGAAGCCGTATCAGCGTACGATCCCCATTTCCATAGAAGGGCCTTTCAGGCGCTTGTGGGAGTGCTTTCCGACGAGGCAGGGAAAAAGTTCAAGTTCAAGGACCAGGAAAAGATGCATGATGAGATCATTGACGACGGTTTGGGAAAGATTTATCAGGGCTACCTTGATCAGGCGGTTCAGCTGGGCGCCGATGACGGTGTGGAAGTGAAAAATACGCTGCTCGCGGGAAAGGCTTACGATGAAATAAAAAAATACCTAGAGAAGGATCCGCCGTCTCTTCTCATTGTCGGTCGTTTCGGAGCGCATAAGACCGACGAACAGGACATCGGAAATACTGCGGAGAATCTGCTTCGTCTTGCGCCATGTAATATTCTCATCACCGGCGTTCCTCATGCCGTATAACCCCTTTTTATGATGAACAACCTCAATATCATATCTTGGAATATGACGAGAAGATGTAATCTCGAATGCACCCATTGTTATCTCCCCGCGAATACAAAAAGCGAAGGGGCCGCTGTCTCATCATCCCTTGAGCTCAGTACCAGCGAAGCGCTGGGGCTCGTCGATCAAATAGCACAGGTCAGCACCGAGGTCATGTTGATCCTTTCAGGAGGCGAACCTCTCCTCAGGGAGGACATCTTTACGCTCGCGTCCTATGCCTCGAAAAAAGGAATGATGGTCGTAGTAGGGTCCAATGGGCTCCTCATCGATGATGCCATAGTGGGAAAGCTGAAACAGTGCGGAGTTATGGGGATAAGCATCAGTCTCGATTCCACTGATCCGGAGATCCATGACGCCATCCGCTCCAGCAAGGGCGCCTGGGAGCGGGCTGTTGCTGCGATACGTCTCTGTGGCAGGGAGGGGTTGTCAGTGCAGGTCAATTCGGTTGTCACGCGTACAAACTACGAACAGCTGCCGGCGCTGATCGCCTTGGCCCACGGTCTCGGCGCAAAAGTCTATAGCCCGTTCTTTCTCGTCTGTACGGGGCGGGGAGAGGAGCTGACGGACCTGTCTTCGCAGCAATACGAAAAAGTACTGTCAGTGATCGTCAAATCACAGGGCAACTATGACGGCATGATGGTCCGTACGAGGTGTGCTCCTACCATAAGAAGACTTCTCTATGGAAAAGATCCGGAGTCGCCGCTGCTTAAGGTGGGTACCGGTCGCTGTCTTGCCGGATGGTCTTATTGCAGGATAACACCTGAAGGTGACATTACGCCCTGCCCCTATATGCCTTTGTCGGCAGGGAATATTCGGGAGCAGCCATTTAGCGTCATTTGGCATAATGCAGCTATTTTCCAGTCATTGAGGGAGCCGTCCCTTAAAGGTAAATGTAACGAGTGTACTTACCGGCTTCTCTGCGGCGGTTGCAGGGCACGGGCATACGCTATGCACAAGGATTATCTTCAAGAAGACCCCTGGTGCGAACATACCCCCACGGGGGGCGACGTGATAAAACCGCCTACCTTTGAAATGGATGTAAAGACGGCATCAAAGATGACGCCTCCGCCTCTCTGGACCAAAGAGGCGGAGGAGCGCCTTAAGAGAGTCCCCTTATTCGTGCGCTCCATGGTGCGGAGCGCTGTCGAGCGATATTCGATCGAGCATGATTGCCGGGAAATCACCCCGGATCTGATGGAGGAACTTAAGCAGAAAGCCGGGATGGGAGGAATGCATGGACATCGATAGGGCTTTAACGGATGGGGAAGGGAAGTTCCTGGTCAAGGTGGCAAAGCGCAAAACCCTTTTTTTACTGTCCAGCATTGCGACCGTTGTCGTGGCAGTGTCATTCCTGTTGTATCACACTCTATTCGCGAAGGACCTGAACGGACTTCGTTTCGCTTTTGTAATCGTCCTCCTGCTCTCAGGCCGCGCCTATGTAAGATTGTACAAGAGCGCTGTCATCTTCAGCAAATTGACCTCTGGAAGCGACAGAGGAAAGTGATAACGCTATCTGCATCCTGTGTCCCTGCGGCGCGACATTACTGAAAGCATGTTCTACCGTACCAAAGCGTAGGCTGTGGGAAAACCGATCATCGGCATTGTTGTTCTGGTATTTTGTCTCGTCTTTATACTATTGGACCAAGCGCGCGATAACAGTTTCAAAAAAAAGGCGGAACAGATAAAGCATTTTCTTCGTGCAGTGGTCGTGAATCTGCTGGAAAAGGATTATAAACGGTATACCATGCGGATTACTGCCGTGGTAACGAAACCGGGGGTTGACAGAATCAAGAGCGGAGAGTCGCTGGAGTATATTTTCTATTCCGCACAAGGAGGCGTTTCGTATATAATACGGGAAAAGAGGAGAGCTTGGCTTGACCAAGAGGGCAATCGGATACGTTTAGGGCCGGAGACGGTAATAACGCATACGTTCACGCGCGGGGTGCGCGAAGACAGATAGGGAGCTCTGTCGCAGACGACAAAAGACGCTTTGCGTTCTATGCCGGTGGTGTGACGACGCCGTGACGTGCTCTCGGGTGTAAAATTCATTGACTCAATTCGTTGAAGGAGGAGTACTTGTGTCGGAGAATCAGGACGTAGCGCCGGGGAACGGGACGCGTAAAGCGCGAACCGCCCGGCATATAATCTGGTGGACAGGGATAGTTTTCGCCGTCGTATTTATCTTAGGCATGATCGTTCAGTTGCTCTGGAACTGGCTCATGCCGGAAATCTTCGGGCTCGAGAGAATTACGGTTCTGCAAGGCATCGGGTTGCTGGTCCTGACGCGGCTGCTCTTCGGCCGGATGGGGCAGCGCCGCGATCACGCCGGATATCTAACGGGCAAGTACGGTTTCCGCAGCCTCTTTGGAGGCAAGTGCGCAAAAGAAGATACGGCGTCCCTGGGAACATGAAACAGCACGATAATACATTGAATTCGATCCGTCGCACTCTTACAGCTGAAGGGCTGACACGGATCGGCACGGCAAACGGGAGATGCTCTTCTGCATAATAAGGGGGATTAAGATGCCCAGCGGGCGCCCGAGCGCTTTCTTCCCGTTGCGCCTCCAAGCTGTCGGCTCCTGAAGCCGACCGCACCTGCCCCTAAGTTGCACCACAGCCGGATCGTTCAGCTCCGCCTTCATTGCTGCGGCTGACTGATAACGCTTCCTGTAATCGCGATCCATGATGTGAAGAATGGGCTCCTCGACCTGCGAAGAAACCTTGAGATTGCGTTTCGCGGAGCCACGGTGTTGCGTCCACGCGGTCAGCCCTTTATCTCTTCGATAATCAGTCCTACTGCTCCGGTAGCGGGATCTGCTACACTCCATCGCAATGACCATAGGAAGACGGGCGTCTGCAAAGGTTCTGCAGAGAACGAAGGGCGGTATTGGGCCCATGCTGCAAGATCAAACTTCCAGTTCAGGGCTGCCCGATATCCGAACATATGAATCTTACTGGAGGTCCCGGGGTGTGCGGGTAGCAGGAGATCGTACACGTCCAAGCTGACAACCCCTCCGGGAGGGATTGAAGAAGCCGAATGCGATAAGGCGCTGGTGACATCCTGGATGGTTCCACCCTCCTGGCCGAGAGTGGCGTGGGTCACAACGTTGACCGCCTCTGCATCGCAAACATTGCGAAGCGTCAGGATTGCCCTGGTGAAGGGGATTTCCTTTCCGTCGCTGGCCCGCAGGTGCGAAGTTACCGACCGGAGCGAGATGTCGAGGCAAGGGCTCCCGCCCCCGGTTGCTGTGCGTTCCTCCGCTGTATCCGCCATGCTGCTCCTTTCCTTTCTGGTTTTTGAACGCTTTTTTATTATTATATCATGCAGCGATCGGAATTGGGCTATGATGCCGATCATATGCTGGCCCGGCCGACACGTAGTTACTAAAGAATAAAATTCTTCTCAAAATGGAAATAGAAATTTCTCGCAGAGGCGCAGAGTTCGCAGAGAAAAGCTAAAAAATATGTTGGGTAAAGACAAAGACTAAAAGGCTTTTGATTTACTCTGCGTTCTCCGCGTGCTCTGCGAGAGACGCCCTTTGGTTCCGGCTTGTCCGGGTTAGGATGTTGGCGGAATGTCTGGTATAATAGCGGTATGAAGGTGAAGGTCAAACTGTTCGCGTCCCTGCGGACCCTCGGCCCTGACGAGCAAATACTCGAACTGCCTGCTCTGACGACAATCGAAGAGGTCGTGCATATCCTCAAGATTCCCGAGACGATCAGGCTCCTCAAAATCGTAAACGGCGAGCACCGGCCCGCGGATCATGTCCTGCAGGACGGTGACGATCTCGCCCTCTTCCCGCCCATCGCCGGCGGCTAGCTTCGGCAATCAGGCGTTCACCTGACCGCCGCTACGGTCAGCAATATCTGGTCCTTCCCCGCCAACGCTGTACTTCCCTCCGGTATCCCGACATCGATGGCTTGGCCGTCGAGCGTGGCGCTGCATCCCAGCCGGAACTCCTGTAAACGCTCCCTCAGGAAGCAGGCAAGGTCAGCGGCCTTGACGAGCACACTCTGCCGCAGCAGGTCCGGTCCAAGCTCGGACATTAACAGATTGAAGAGTTTGATACATACCCACCCCTCTCCGGGCGCGCATGCATTTCCTGTTTCATGGTACGTGATGGCGCTGCGGAATGACGAATAGGCCCCTCCACGCCTGAGCGTGGCGCCGACCAGTCCGGGCATAGCCGCCGAGAGCGCGAGGACCGAGCCGTCGTGGATCATGGCCGCCCCGATATCATCGACCGGTTTTCCGTCCAGCATGATGGACTGGATCTTCTCGATCATCGCAGGACCGGCCCCAAGCTCTTCCCGCAGAAAGACATCTACGCTGCAGCCGACGCGGCGCCTGATCTTCACCCCTTGCTGGAGAAGCAGGAAGAACAGCGCTACGTCAGGTTCTTTCACGACGAACGCAAGCTTTGGGTAAGGTCCGTCAGAACTGCCTGTGATCATGTCAAGTCACTCCCGGTGCGTTCCCCGAGGCGTCATTCCCTGCCAGATGATTAGCATACTCATACTGGTCTGAAAATACCACCGACCGTCATCCCCGAATGCTCCTATCGGGGATCCAGGATTACACAGGACTAAGACTGGATTCCCGCTCAGAATCGCTGCGGGAATGACGATAAGAGGGCCGCGGTAATGCCGACTCTCTTATGGGATCGTTAATAATGCGATGCGCTCTCCCTGCCCGGCAAACAATAAAAAAGGGAGAGACCAGCGTCTCTCCCTTTTTGGATCAAATGGTTCCGATTACCAGTTAAAGACCTTATCCAGATCCTCGTCCTTGACCGCGAAGGTAACATTGTGCGGAGCGAATTTCTCGGTCTTGAAGTAACTCGGCAGCCGGTCGTGCTGCGGCGTGAATCCCGCCCGGGCATTGAAATCCCGCTCCAGGGAGAGGACCTGTTTCCCCAGGGCGGTCACGCTATCGCCCGTCAGGTTCAGGCCATAGAAGGAGTTCAGCATATCGAGCAGCGCCTGGAAGGTATCGGGCTGATCGAGCACGGCAAAAGCGATGAAGAGGCACATCCCGGTGGAATCGATCGCCGCGGTCGCTATCTGGAGATTCCGGGAAAGCTCGACCTGGCCCTCGGGCTTGAGCGCGTTCACGTCTCCGCCCACCTTCAGTACGTTCGTGGCAACTGCGTATCCCGCCGTATGGTCCGCGCCCATGGGGCTCGTCGCGTAGGTAACGCCGATGCCCTGGACCGCGCGGGGATCGTAGGCCGGCATGGCCTGGCCTTTCACGACCGGCACCCGTTCGACGCCGAAGGCCTTGCCCGTCACAGCGGCCCCGCTGCCGAGAATCCTGCCGAGGGGAGTGCCCTTGCCGACCTCGTGTATGAAATTGATCGCCGCGTCAGCGTCGCCAAACTTGGCGAGACCCGCCTCCATGGCGACCGCGATCGTCGCGCCGAGTTCGATCGTGTCCACGCCGTAATTGTCA
>JBGPIG010000093.1:0-8852 GCA_041484745.1 Nitrospirota bacterium
AACTCGGATCCGACAAAGGGATAGTTGGTGGGGATCGGGAAATTCATTTCCGTGCGGAAGTATTCGGCCATCTCGGTGATCGCCGTCGTGTCAATGCCCTCGCTGTTCCCGGTGAGGCTGATGTAGTCGATCAGCATCGCTTCGACCGGCGTGTTGCCCGTGCGCTCGCCGAAGCCGAGCAGCGCTCCGTTCACGGCTGCGCAGCCGTACATCCATGCCGCGGTGCCGTTCACCAGGCCCTTGTGGAAATCGTTATGGCCATGCCACTCAAGCTGCTCCGACGGCACTCCACCGTCATGGATCAGCGAGTAGAATATCTCGGGCACACCGCGCGGGAGCGCGGTGCCGGGGAAGGGGAACCCGTACCCCATGGTGTCGCAGGCCCGGACCTTGACCGGGATCTTGGCCGCCTCCGAGAGCTTCATCAGGTCCTGTACAAAAGGGATGACAAAGCCGTAGAAATCGGCGCGCGTGATGTCCTCGAGGTGGCAGCGCGGGGTGATACCCTGCTCCAGCGCCGTTGCAACAATGTCGAGATATTGCTTGAGCGCTTCCTTGCGCGACAGGTTGAGCTTCAGAAAGATGTGGTAGTCGGAGCATGAGGTGAGGATGCCCGTCTCCCTGAGCCCCGCTTCCTTTACGAGCTTGAAGTCATTCTTGTTTGCCCGGATCCAGCCGGTGATCTCAGGAAAGCGGTAGCCCCGCTCCATGCAGAGCCGGACGGCCTCACGGTCCTTTTCCGAGTAGAGAAAGAATTCGGTCTGGCGGATGACGCCGTTCGGGCCGCTCATACGGTGCATAAAGTCGAAGATGTCCGCGATCTGTTTCGGCGTATAAGGCGGCCGCGACTGCTGGCCGTCGCGGAACGTCGTGTCCGTGATCCAGATCTCCTTCGGGATGTTCGTCTGGATAAGCCGGTCCTCGAGCACCACGCGCGGGACGCTCGTGTAGGGGAACATATCACGGTAAAGCTCCGGCTCCTTCACGTTCTTGAGTTCAAAAGGTGTTTTGTTGGTCTGCTTCTTGATAGTCACTAAAACCTCCCTACAAACCATATTCAAAATTCAACGTTCAACATTGAGAAATTGAATTATTACGCCCCTCGTATTCCCTTGATCGCAGCGGCATAATCCTTCTTGCCGAAGACCGCTGAACCGGCCACGAGGATATCGGCTCCGGCGTTCGCGATCTGCGCAGCATTCCCGGGCTTTACCCCGCCGTCAACCTCGATCTCGATCGTGAGGCCGAGCTCGTCGATCCTCTTCCTGAGCTGCCGTATCTTGTCTATGGCCGACGGGATGAACGACTGGCCGCCGAAGCCGGGGTTCACGGACATGACCACCACCATGTCGAGGTCCGGCAGGATGTAATCAAGGCTCGAAAGCGGCGTCGCGGGGTTGAGCGACACGGCCGCCTTTACCCCCTTGTGCTCCCTGATCGACTGGATGAGCCTGTTCAGGTGGAACGCGGTCTCCACGTGCACGGTAATGTAATCTGCGCCCGCTTTTGCGAAATCCGCAATAAAGAGCTCCGGATTTGCGATCATGAGGTGCACGTCGAGCGGAAGCCCCGTGGATCTGCGGGCGGCCTCGACGATCAAAGGTCCGATGGTGATATTCGGCACAAAGTGACCGTCCATCACATCAACGTGGATAAGGTCCGCGCCGGCGGCCTCGACGGCCTTGATCTCCTCACCCAGCCTTGAGAAGTCGGCCGAGAGAATGGAGGGGGCTATCTTGACTTTTCTTGTCATGGTTCTCCTGCTCAAAATGGCGAAACGTTTATTTGCCTACGATGACATCCACGCTCGTATCAGCGGCAACCGGATACCCCGCCCCCGGCTTTTGGTTCATGACAATCCAGTCTCCTGTCTCAGGTCTGGTTGCCGGCGTTCGGGAAATCAGCCGGTGCTGCAACCCCATGCGGTCGATGATCTTGAGGGCCTCTTCCGCCTTCTTCCCAGCCAGATTCGGCATGACGAACATCTGCGGCTTCTTGCCCGAGCTCACCAGCACGCTGACCCTGGCGCCCCGGTCGAGCGGGCTTCCGGCCTGAGGGTCCTGCGCGATCACGACGTCGCGTTCAAAACTGTCCGAGGACACCCGCATCACGTCACCCGGGAAAAACCCTGCCCGGCGTATCAGAATATCGGCCTTGCGGAAGTGCGTACCCACGAGCTTCGGGGCCTGCAAGCCGCTCGGCCCCTGGCTCACGACCACTCGCACCTGCCGCCCTTTCTTTATGCCGCTCCCCGGCGCAGGCGACTGCGATATCACCGCGTCGCGCGGCACCGTGGGGTGGGGCTCTCTCCGGTCGACTTTGAGAAGAAGTCCCTGCTGCGTCATGGTCTCGATCACGTTCACGATGTCCTGGCCCGTAAGATCCGGCACCCGAACTTCTTCCTGGCGCAGGAGCAGCGCAACAACCGCGAAGGCACTCACGATGCCTACGCCGACAAGCGCAAGGAATATACCGAGTCCTTTCAAAAACCGCTTCATGGTAGAGCCCCATTTTACCAGAATTAACATAAGAAGCAAGAAGTTCCGATATCGGGTCCCTGCTAAACACTTGGAGAACTCACCGACAAGAGGCAGGGGGCAAGAAATTCATTTCCCGGATCCCGGCCCCCGGGCACTATTTCCGCTTCACCAGTCTCACCCCGAAAAACCCGTCCATCTCAGGCGCCTGTGGATAGGCATGGAAAAAACCCTTCTCGTCAACGAGCGGGTAGGCCTGTTCCGGCAAATACGGCCGCGGGTCATCTATCATGAATGCTTTGCCCGTTTCAGAAAAAAACCCGCTGATCACGTCCTCATTTTCTTCCGGTTCCGTGGTGCAGGTGGCGTACACGAGAACCCCGCCGGGCCTCAGGAGCTTGGCGCAATTATCGAGTATCATGCTTTGGAGCAATGCGCGTTCTTTGATAGTCCCTTCGTTCTTGTTCCATCTGCCATCGGGATGCCGACGGAGCACGCCGAGGCCGGAGCACGGCGCATCAATAAGGACCCTGTCGAATCCCTCCTCGTTATAATACCGTGCCGCGTCTCCCCAGGTCGGAACGAGGATCGAGGTGCCGAGCCGAACGCTGTTCTCGCTGATCCTTTCGATGCGCTTTGGGTCGCTCTCGAGCGCGATGAGCGTCCCCCGGTCTTTCATGATCTCCGCGAGGTGCGTCGCCTTGCCGCCGGGCGCGGCGCAGGCATCGAGCACCGTCTCACCCGTCTGCGGGGAGAGCATCATGCTGATGAGCTGGGCGGCCTCGTCCTGTACCATGAACCAGCCGTCCTGAAAGGATGAAAGTTCCTGGATACCCGGTCCCGAGACGATCTCCATCCCGACCGGCGAATACTTCGTCTCAACTGCTGTTACGCCTTCGGCTTCGAGCGACGCTTTGAGGTCTTCCCGCTTTGTCTTGAACGAGTTGGTCCTGATAACGAGCGGTGCAGGGAGGTTGTTGCGCTGCAAGAGCGTTTCCGCACTTTTCTCTCCAAACCGCATCACCCAGCGCCTGACAAGCCACGCGGGATGGGAGTGGAGAATGGACAATCGCTTGATCGGATCTTCCGGGCCCGGCCAGGTGATCGCATCCCGTTTCCGGTCCAGACTCCTGAGCAGGCCGTTCACATACCCCTGTTTCTTCCCGAATTGCTTGGCGAGGTCCGTCGACGTGTTTACCGCGGCGCTCACGGGGACCCGATCGAGGAAAAGCATCTGGTAAGCGCCGAGCCGCAGGATGTTCCTGGTCCAGGTATCCGTTCTCTCTACAGGCTGGACCGAAAAACGATCGAGCGCCCAGTCCAGGCGCGCCCTGTTCCTGAGCGTTCCGTACACCAGTTCGCGGATAAAGGCATTGTCGCGACCGATGAACGAGTGCCGCGCCTCATCGAGAAGCGCATCCGCAAATATACCGTTCTCTGCACGTCGGAGGATGTCGAGGGCTGTTGCCCGGGGCTTATCCCTTGGCGTCACGGGGCTCCCCATGACCGTTCGCGAGGAATTCGAGCGCTTCGGCGACCTTGGTGATGTCAACGCTCGTATTGAAGCACGGCCCGAAGGGCCGGTCGTTCAGGATCCCGATCACGGGCAAGGGATAGGCGTCCTGGATTCCGCTGGTGAGGTCTCGCTCGCACGCCACGGCTATGATGGCCTGGGGCCGTGCCTCCGCAACCCGCCTGCGGGCAAGTGTCCCGCCTGTGGCAACGGAGAGATAGACATCATGTTTTTTTGCGATGACCACGAGGTCCTTGATCTTGCACTTGCCGCAGGCCTGGCACTTATACGCATCGCTCGTGATCTTGATCGGACAGTCATTGAACTGGAGGCAGTGGGGCATGAGGAGCAGGATACGGCCGGGCTTTTGCTCACGACATTTCGCCCGGACCAGAAGGTTGTTCACTTCCACAAAGGACTGCTGCACCTTTTCCTTGGAGATGCCAAGGAGCTTGCCCAGCACGATCATGATGGGGAAGAGCACTTCGATCACGATCCCCCGGAGCCGTGCCGCGAAGAAGACCTCTTTGCCGCGAACGAGCGTGAGAATCAGGAGGCCCACGCCGAGAATAAGGACGCCGAGGACCGCTCCCATGCTGTAGCACACGACCTTCGGCGCAAGGGGATGGATGTTCCTGAGCCCGATATAGGGGATCAAATAAAGCCCCACCGTTACGGCGGTTATCAGAACCACGGTGAAGACGATAAGGCCGATGAATATGCGTTTTTTCGGTTCAGACATGATCTCTTAAATTACAAATAAATTCCAAACTTCAATGCCCAAGGTCCGAATCGTTTGGTTATTGTGATTTCGCTCATTGGTGCTTATTTGAAATTTGGTGCTTACGATGTTGCGCTTGTCGCGTCAAATTTTTTCCCTGCGACATCTCGGTGTCCTCGAATGAACTCACCGGAGGTCATCGGTTTTTTTCCCTCGGGCTGGATGCTCAGGATGCGGAGTATACCGCTGCCGGTTCCTACATCCAGGGTAGTCCTGTCCTTTTCGTACAGCAGCCCCGGCTCTCCGGTCCCCAAGACCACTTTGGACGCGATGATCTTGATCATCTTCCCGTCCAGGAAGCTGTATGCGCCGGGCCAGGGAGAAAGGCCGCGGACGCGGTTTTGTATCTCGATGGCAGGGATTTTCCAGTCTATGCGGCCGTTCTCCTTCTTGAGAAGCGGCGCTGCGGTTGCCTTCGATCCGTCCTGGGTTCTTGGCTGGAGCCTTCCTGAGGCGATGAGCGGCAGCGCGGTCGTGATTAACGTTGCGCCGAGCACGGAGAGCTTTTCCGAAAGAGTGCCTGTCGTGTCCTGGGGATAGATCGGGATGCTCTCCTGGATCAGGATCGCGCCCGTGTCCATTCCTTCATCCATCTGCATGATGGTGTTTCCCGTCTCCCGCTCTCCCCGTATGATCGCCCAGTTGATGGGCGCGGCGCCCCGATACGCGGGCAAGAGCGAAGCGTGGATATTGATGCATCCGTTTTTCGGGAGCGTGAGAATCTCCTTCGGGAGAATCTGTCCGTAGGCCGCGACAACGATCACCTCGGGATCGATCTTCCGAAGAATATCGATAAATTCCGGCTCTCGCACGCGCTTGGGCTGGAATACGGCAAGCCCCATCTCCTGTGCGGCGAGCTTGACCGGCGGCGCAGTAAGGGTCCGCCCCCTCCCCGCCGGTTTATCGATCCGCGTGACCACCCCGGCAATCTCGTGACCGGCCGTCGCAAGAGCGCGGAGCGGCTTTACCGCAAACAGCGGCGTGCCCATATAGACGAGTCTCATAGTTGAAATCCCAAAGCACCAATAACAAATTTCAAATAAATTTCAATATTCAAATTTCAACCTGCTTGATTATTGCGGATTGGTTATTGGAGTTTATTTGATATTTGGCGCGCTTGTTATTTGGAATTTTTTGCCCGAAGCTATACCTTCTCCGCCAGCATCTTCCTGCTTCTCCGCTTGAAGATGCTCCTCTTGAGCGGGCTCAGCCGGTCCACGAACAAGATGCCGTTCAGGTGGTCGATCTCGTGCTGGAGGGCTTTTGCCATAAGGCCTTCAGCCTCGATCTCGAAGGCTTTCCCCGCGCGATCCTGCGCACGGACCTTGACCCGGGCGGCGCGCTTGACCTTCTCCTCATAATCCGGGATGCTGAGGCAACCCTCTTCTTCGATAACGGACCCTTCCTGAAAAAGGATCTCGGGATTGATGATGACCAGGAGCGGGTGGCGCTGCGCCTCGTCTTCCCGGGTGCTCAGGTCGATCACCGCCAGTTGGAGCGGGACCCCGATCTGGTTGGCGGCAAGGCCGACGCCGGGCGCTGCATGCATGGTTTCCACCATGTCCTCGATCAGTCGGTCCAGGGCGCTGTCGATACGTTCCACGCGGACGGTTTTGTTCCGGAGCACGGGGTCCGGATATGTTCTGATTTCACGGAGTGCCATAGTCATACTATTTAACATGATTTATTTTTAAAATCAAGGCATAAGATGCGACGAAGAGTTGACACCCTGCCAGACTTTGTGGTATTTTGAAACTATGTCCGTCGACAAGAACACCATTACCCATGAGGCGCAGAAGTTCGCGGCCAACGGTCAGTTTGACAAGGCCAATGCCGAGTGGAAAAAGCAGATCAAAGAGTAGCCAAACGACGCTAATATCTTCAACACCATCGGCGACCTGTGCCTCAAGAAGAACTCCAAGGCGGAGGCAGTGGACGCATATAAGCGCGCGGCCGACATCCTCGCCGAGGACGGCTTCACTTCCAAGGCCATTGCTCTCTACAGGAAAGTCCTCAACATAGACCCCGAGATGATGGAGTCTCACTTGGCCCTTGGCGACTTGAACGCGGAGAAGGGCCTTACCGGCAACGCGCTCCAAAGCTACAAGATCGTCGCCGACCACTACACGCGTCGACAGGAGACCGTCAAAGCACTTGGCGTCTACCAGAAGATGGCGAACTTGAATCCGTCCAACATCGCGGGCAGGATCAGCCTCGCCGGCATGTATGCAAAAGAGGGCATGAAACCGGAAGCAGCCAAGGTGTATCTCGAGATCGCGGACGCACATGTGTCCAAAGCCGAGTTTCAGGAGGCCCGCCAGTTGTTCGAAAAGGTCCTCGCCCTGGACCCGAACAACAAAGAAGTATATCACAAGGCCGGCATCGTGTACTCCAAGGAAGGAAAGTTCGTCGAGGCATGCAGGGCCCTCAAACCCGCCTTTGAGAACGATCCTTCCAACAAGGAGCTGGCTGATACCTATCTCGAAGCGCTGTCCAAGGCAGGCAAGGATGCCGAGGCTGAGGAAGTGCTCAAGAAGCTCCTGGCCAATGATCCCGACAACGTCGCGCTCCGCGAAAAACTCTACCATCTGTATCTCTCGAAGAAAGATTATGAAAAGGCGCTGATTGAGGTATCTGCACTTGCCGATGCCAAGACGGAGAGCGGCGCGCCGGAGGCGGCGGAAGAATTACTCAAAACATTTGTGACCGAGGGCCCGCAGTTCGTCCATGGCCGGCGGAAACTGGCCGAGTTCTATGCCTCTCTCAACCGGACGAACGATGCTGCCCGGGAGCTCCTTCAGGCTGCGGATATCCTGATCGAGGCGGGAGATCGGGACAGGGCCAGGGCAGTCCTCGATCGTGCGCTCGAAATTGTCCCCGACATGACCGAGGCCCAACAGCGACTCGATCGTTTTGAGGCCCCGTCTTTTGCCCCGTCTCCGCCTGAACCGGAGATCGCGGTCCCGGAAGTGACCCCGGCTATTGCTTCTCCTCTGCCTGGGCCGGATATCGCGGCTCCGGAACCGGAGCAGGCTGCTGCTTCTCCTCTGCCTGAGCCGGATATCGCGGCTCCGGAACCGGAGCAGGCTGCCGTGCAGGAGTCTGCTACACCCGAAGCGGCAGCACCATTCGAAACATCATCGCCGGCTCCCGCAGCTGCGGCGCCTCCTGTCGAGAAAGAAGACCCCGCGATCAACGAGGCGTTCATCGAATCCGATGTTCTCGTTAAGTATGGTCTCGCAGAGAAAGCGTTAGAACAGATCGAAATGCTGGCGGGGAAGTTTCCCGAAAGTCAGCGCATACGCATCAAGCTCCAGAACCTCTACCGCGAGCTGGGGAACATTGAACAGGCCGTGCAGCACACGCTCCTCGTGGCCGACCTGTATGTGAAGCACGGCGCCGGTGACCAGGCGGATTCAATTCTGCGGGCCGCAGAAGAGATGGCTCCCGATCATCCGGCAATTCTCTCCAGGCTCGGGAAGGAACCTCTTGCTCCTGCGCAGGCTCCGCCGTCACCCGCAGTGCCTGCTGCGCCGGAAGAGCCGGCGTTCGAAGTCCTCGAGGCGGGAGGACCTTTCCGGGAAGTAATTGAGCCAGCTGAGGTCCATCCACCTGAGATCATATCGGACCTTGTCGAAGCAGATGCCACTATACCCGAGATGGCCCCGCATGCAGACGAAGAGACGCCATTGGTTCATGAACTTGCTCCGACCGCTGACATCGCATTTGAAGGACTTGATGTCAGCGAGCCCCATCTTGATGAGACCTCGCCTGCAGAGGCACCGCCTGCTATAGAGATGCTTGTGTCAGAGCAGCAGCCTGCAATCGAAGAATTACCCGCTATGGAGTTGGAACAGCCTGCCCCTGAAGTCTCCGTGGCGTCCTTCGAAACTGAACCGGCACCGGAACCACAGGCACCTGAGATGCCCGTCACATCATTCGAAGCTGAACCGGTACCGGAACCACCTGCCCCCGAGATCCCCATCACATCATTCGAAGCTGAACCGGCACCGGAACCACCGGCCCCCGAGATCCCCATCACATCATTCGAAGCTGAACCGGTATCGGAACCACCGGCACC
>JBGPIG010000094.1:0-8831 GCA_041484745.1 Nitrospirota bacterium
CAAACTCGCCAAGCAGGAGCGAAGGCAGCAGTTCCGGCGCCAGGCTTTAGAACAACTTCAGCGGGCGCTGGGCTTGGCGAAGCCCCCTGAGCGGATTGAGGCGTTCGATATCTCGACTATCCAGGGTACGGAGTCTGTGGCGAGCATGGTGAGCTTTGAGAACAATGTGCCGGACAAGCGGAACTACAAACGGTTCAAGATCCGGTCTGTCGAAGGTCAGGACGATTTCGCGAGCATGGCGGAGGTGATCGGACGGCGATATGCACGGGCGAAGGAAGAGGGTGTCCTGCCCGACCTGGTCCTTATTGACGGCGGCAAGGGACAGCTGAATGCCGCGCTCGATGCGCTCAAGGAACTTGGCATTGAGGGGCCGGACGTCATTGGCCTTGCCAAAGCCAGGAGCGGTGAGGAGGGATCGCCACGGGAGTTTGAACGCGTGTTCCTGCCCGGAGTGGAGGAGCCCGTCATCCTTGAACCCACGAGCGCCGTCACGCATCTGCTTGCGCGCGCGCGCGACGAGTCCCACCGGTTCGCGATCACCTATCATCGGAAGCTGCGCGAGAAGCGGGCCGTTCATTCCGAACTGGACGATATCCCCGGCATAGGGGAAGTAAGGAAGAAGGCGCTGCTCCGGCATTTCGGCAGTGTGGAGAAGATCAAACAGGCGACGATGGACGAACTTGCGGCGGTGACGGGAATGTCAAAAAAGGCGGCGAAGGAGATCGCGGAATTTTATAGAAACCAAGAGTTACCCCAGGGGTAAAATAAAACTTCACGCAAGGTATTGTTCATTCAACCATGTTCATCCGTGGTTATAACTGCGGTTGTTCGGTTTTTTCGTTTATATTTTCAGCGACGGGCAATCATACGAATGACAATGTCCTTGACAAGAAGAGGGGTTTTGCTCTATAACTATCATGTGTTGGCAGGTGTGTGAAGTATTCCCAGTCGATCCAAAACATACTGTTCCGAATATCTGAATTTACTATGGAAGATCATAAACTGAGAGTGTTCTGTGCTGTCGCAGAGACCAAGAGCTTTTCCAAGGCCTCGGAGCTCATTCACCTTACCCAGCCGGCGGTGAGCCTCCAGGTGCAGGCGATGGAGGAGCTGTACGAGACCCGATTGTTTGATCGGTCCGGCAACTCCATCAACCTGACCCCGGCGGGCGAGATCCTCTACAAACGGGCCAAGGAGATACTCGCGCTCTATGCCGAGGCGCAGAAGAACATCAGCGAGATCACCGGCTCGATCAAAGGCTCTCTCTCCATCGGCGCCAGTTCGACCATCGGCAACTACCTTCTCCCGACGATCATCTCCGCTTTCAAGAGAAAGATCCCCCAGGTCAACATTTCCCTCCTCGTGAGCAATACCAAGACCATCACGGAGAGGCTCAACGCCGGCGAGATCGACATCGCTCTGGTGGAAGGCGATGTGAGCAAACAGCGGTTCGCCGTCGACATCCTGCTTTCGGACGAGCTCGTGGTGATCATGTCGCCGGCGCATGCGTGGGCCGAGCGGCGCAATGTCCCGGCCATGGACCTGATCAAAGAGCCGCTTATCCTCCGGGAAGAGGGCTCCGGCACGCGTCAGATCATCCTCAAGCACCTCGAGGAACACGGGATCAAGCGTGATGATCTCAAGATATCCCTGGTGCTCGGCAGCACGGAGTCGATCAAGAGTGCGGTGGAAGAAGGCACCGGCATATCGATCGTATCGGCCTGGGCCGCCCGCCAAGCGATCAAGCATGGCACCCTGAAGGCCATGACGTTCAAGGACGTTAAGTTCCATCGGAACTTCAGTATTATCTCGCCCAAGCGCAACTACTGCACGCACACGGCCAAGGAGTTCCTGGGTTTCCTCAAGGTTTACCCCATCAAGGCGCCTTTGCCCTGATCCACAGTCTTTTCCAGTTCTCTTGTTCCCGCTCTTCCCACGCAAGCCGCTTCCTAATTTCTACTCTTCGGAGCACACGTTCCTGCCATTGAACGGTATCGAGTCGGTCATCCTGCAGCGTGACCGTGATTGCTCCACCTGTGTCGGTCCGGTATACCGTTGCTCCGCTCCTGGTATACCGAGCAATGATCTCTTCCGAGGGATGGCGGTAGAGGTTCCCCCTGCCTACGGTCACAACCCCGACTGCGGGCCGTGCCGCAGATACGAAGCTATCGCCGCTCGAACTTTTGCTTCCGTGATGCGGGACCTTGATGAGGTCCGTTTTCAGTTCCTTCGCAGTCCGCATAAGGTCTTTTTCAGCCGTCAGCCCGATATCACCGGTGAACAAAAGCGTCCTGCCTTCCGACTTGACCTGCACAACGAGCGACCGGTTGTTTTCCGCTGCAAACGCCTGACGGTCATGAGCGGAGAACCCATGACCCGGGTGGAGCACGCGAAGCGTCGCCTCTCCGAGCATCACCGGGGGACCATCGGCTGCAACAGTCCTTCGCATGATTTTTTTTGCGGCAACGGCCTTGCTGAATTCATCGTAACCCGGCAGGTCCGTGTCCCGCCCGCTCTCCCAGACTTCACAAACATCAAAGTTATTCAGGATGGATACGAGCCCGTTCATGTGGTCCGGATGGGGATGGGACAGGATAACAAGGTCCAGCCTATAAACACCCTTATTCCAGAGGTAGGGCGCAAGGACACGCCGTCCGATATCAAAGTGGTTGTCGCGCGTGCCTCCGCCGTCGATCAGGATCGTGGTCCCCGACGAAAGTCTTATCAGCGCGCTGTCGCCCTGGCCCAGATCGGGAAAACTGATCGTCGTTCTCTGTCTTGTCATGGCAGGGAGCATGATGAGGAGCGCCAGAAGAACGCCTGAGCATGCCATCCCGATGACCGGCGCTGATGAAATACGCGAGGAATATTCGAGGGGATTGAACCGCGCGAGCAGTCGTTCCCGAGCATGTACAGCAAAGGAGAAGAGGAACAGCTCGTAGATTACCAGCCAGAAAATGCCGGGGGCCGGAGGATGAAATTCGGCGAAGGGGAGGCGTGAGAAGTATACGACCACGTTCACGAACAGATCGGACACGAACTGGTTTGTCCCGGCCAGCGGAAGATGATGTATGAACAATAACAGTATACCCGAAGCCAGTCCGAGGGGCACGACCAGCACGCCGGCAAAAGGCACCACGATCATGTTCGAAACGATCCCGGCGAGAGAGATCTGATTAAAGTAATGGGCGACGAGCGGTCCGGTGGCAAGGCCCGTGGCAAGTGATATGATAACAAGGAGTAACGCGCTGTTCCTGATCTTCCGGAGACGGGTCTCGGCCTTGAACCGCAGCTCATTCCAGAGCGAGACAACGAAGCCGATCACCAGGACCGACAGATACGAAAGCTGAAACGAGATGTCGAAGATCGCCTGCGGGCTTGCGATGAGGATGCCGAGCGCGGCGAGGGCGAGTGAATGCATGAGCGCGCTCTCGCGGTCGAGAAGGAGCGCCAGGAGCCCCGCCGCGATCATGACGAGCGAGCGGATGGTGGCCACCTGTCCTCCTGCGAGGAGCGTATAGAACACGACGAGCGGAAGCGTCAACCATGCCGCGATTTTCTCGGGATCAGTGCAGAGGGTCAAGCGGTGGTAATAGCGTTCCGGCATCAGGAACATCAAGCCCCTCATTAAACCGAAGCAGAGGACCGCGACCATGCCGAGGTGCGATCCCGAGATGGAGATGATATGCGTTACGCCGGCGGCCATGAACTGGTCCCGCACCTTGTCCGTAAGTCTGCCTTCCTCGCCGAGTACCATGGCCTGGAGAAGAGCCGAGCCGGGGCCGGAGGTCGAGGTGAGAAATCCCTGCCGGATCCGCTCTCGCCAGTCCTGGACTTTTCTGAAGATGCCGGTCCCCCGGCTCAGGACCTCGATCTTGTCGGCGCCCTTCACGCTCACGGTGTAATAGACGCCGCTCCGGGCAAGATGTCCGGCGTAGTCAAAGCCGCCCGGATTGTAGAAGCCCCGTGGTTCGAACAGTTTCCCGGAGATGCGGATGGTATCTCCATAGCCGACGGACCTCAGCTCCTCGCGGACACTCACGCGCACGGTACCCGAGACCGGTGTTCCCCCGATATCGTGCAATTCCATGGCAAAGCCCGTCCGGTCCGGGTCGCGGTCAAGAGGGGACGTGATCCTGCCGGTCAGTTCGTGAAGGGTCGCATCAACCGGGAACATTCGGGTGTAGTGGTCCGGGGGAAGCCATCCCGCTGAGAAGAGGTATGCGGCCATGCCCGCAAGGGCGGGGAGGATGATGAGAAGAGAACGGGAGGGAGCGCTCCGTCTGAACGTCCCGATATCAAACCAGGTGAAGAGTCCTATGGTCAGGAGGCAGAGCAGAGCAAGGATGCTGATCGAATAAGGGAAGTACAGGAACCCGTGCCCGAGCAGAAGGCCCGCGATATACGCCAGCGTGAGGGGGATGATGGGTTTCTGCATAAATGGCCAAGCTTGTTTTCATTAGTGCAGTGATGAAACGATGTGGAACTGTTTTCTCTTATAGGTATGCGCCGAAAAAAACCAACAGTTCCCAAGTTGCCAAGCGAAATGGAGGGAATATGCGTCAAAATATAATCGCTAACAAGCCGCTCAAGCTGGATGCGATAAGGCCGCACCTCTTAACTTCGCGTTATTTTCCTTCCGTGAGGGATGCTACCCCAGCTTCTCCTTGATGATCCACGCAAGGCCTTCGGCAAGCGCCTTGATCTCGGTCTGGTCATCGCCTTCGATCATGACGCGCACCTTGGGCTCGGTGCCGGAGTAACGCACGAGGAGGCGTCCGGTGCCGTCAAGCTTCTTTTCGATCTCGGCCATCCGCTTTGCAATCTCGGGAACGGACGCGAGGTCGCGCCGCTCCTTCACCTTCACGTTGACGAGTATCTGGGGATAGTTCTTCATGCACGCGGCAAGCGCCGACAAGGGCTCGTTGGTCTGCTTCATGATGGTGAGGACCTGGAGCGCTGAGATGAGTCCGTCCCCGGTGGTGTTGTTGTCGAGAAAGATGATGTGGCCCGACTGCTCGCCGCCGAGGTTGTATCCCTCTTCGATCATTTTTTCCATCACATAACGGTCGCCGACCGCGGTACGCACGAGCTTGCCGCCCGCCTTCTGCATCGCCAGCTCCAAGCCGAGGTTGCTCATGACCGTGGCCACGAGCGTGTTCTGTTTGAGCCGCCCCTCTTTCATCATCCGGAGCGCGCATATGGCCATGACCGCGTCGCCGTCTATCACGACGCCTTTCTCATCGCATAGTATGATCCGGTCCGCGTCGCCGTCAAAGGCAATGCCGATTTTCGCCTTGTTTGCGATGACGGCGCGGGAGACGACTTCGGGAAAGAGCGAGCCGCAGCCCTGGTTGATGTTCATGCCGTTCGGCTCGTCGTAGAGCGAGATGACGTCCGCGCCGAGTTCGGTCAGGATGCGCGGTCCGATCTTGTACACGGCGCCGTTGGCCGAGTCCACCACGATGCGGAGGCCCGACAGGTCCATGCCGCGCGGGATCGACGATTTCACGAACTCGTTGTACCTGCCGATGGCGTCATCGATCCTGAAGGCCTTGCCGATCTCGGACGCCGTGGGCCGGATTGAATCGATGGCGCCGGAGAAGATCAAGTCCTCCATCTTCTTCTCTACCTCGTCCGGGAGCTTAAACCCGTCGCGGCCGAAGAACTTTATGCCGTTGTCCTCATAGGGATTGTGGGAGGCCGAAATGACCACGCCCGCGTCGGCCCTGAGGCTGCGGGTCAGGAACGCGATGCCGGGTGTCGGCACGGGCCCGACCAGCAGAACGTCCATGCCCATGGAGCAGAGACCGGAGGTGAGGGCGCTCTCGATCATATACCCCGAGAGTCTCGTGTCCTTGCCGATCACGATGCGGTGTTTGCGGGCTGAATCGCGGAACACGTGTGCCGCCGCCCTGCCGATGCGCATTGCCATTTCAGAAGTCATGGGGTCCTGGTTCGCCACGCCCCTCACTCCGTCCGTTCCGAAAAGCTTTCTCATTTGGTTGCCCTCTCAATCGATATTCGTACGGCTATATTTTTTTCCAGGAGTTTCATCGGCTGGCCCTGGTAGTCTATTTTCGGCTCCACGGTCAAGGTCTCTTTCGCGCCCTGGATGTCGATCGGCATGGTCTGGAGACTGCCCAACACCGTCATCAGGTTCTCCGGACCTTCCACCGTGACCCGTGGCGGCGTGACGGTGGTCCTGGTAAGACGGTACCCGGCCGCGGGAGTGCCGTACAGGACCGGCTTCAGCCGGAATGTTTTTCTGACCAGCGGCGCGAGTTTCACCCTGACCTCGGACAGCGACAGATGAGTGACCGTAACGCCGGCCGGCCGCTTGATATCGTCGGGTGAGATGCGCACCGTGTTCTCGCCAACCCTGGTCATGGACAGGTCGATGATGCAGGCCACCTTCTTCCCCGTCGTGATGTCCCGGAGGACCCGCTCCTGTCCCTGGAAACGCACCTCCAGGGTGCCCGTCACGTCTCCCACCACCGCCATGTCCTGGGGGATATTCCTGAGTTCAAGCGGCACGGTGAGCGTCATCTCCGTCTTGCCCTTTGAGGTGACATAGAACCAGAGCGTAAGAGACAGGCCGAGGGACACCAGCTTGATGCCCCAGTTGTCGAGCAATATGGTTCGGATATTCATCGTACCGTCACCGGTCCTTTTTCTTGACGAACATATCGGACAGCGTTTTTCTGAGCGCGGGCGCATCCGCGTTGTGCTCGATCGCGCCGTTCATGACCACCGATATCTCTCCCGTTTCCTCGGACACGACCAGCACGACGGCATCGGACTCCTCGGTCAGGCCGACCGCCGCGCGATGGCGCGTGCCGAGCGCTTTCGACAAGTTCGACGACAGGGTGAGCGGCAGGAAACACCCGGCCGCGATGATCCTGCCGTTGCGGATGATCGCGGCCCCGTCGTGGATCGGCGAGTAGGGGAGAAAGATGCTGATGAGGAGCTCCTTCGTGATCTTGGCATCAAGCTCGGTCCCCATTTCCACAATGGTCGTAAGGTCCGTATCGCGCTCTAACACGATGAGCGCGCCGATCCGCTTGTTCGCCATGGAGACCGCGGCCTTGACCGTCTCCTCGATGAACTTCGAGCTTTCGATCGGTGACAGGGTCCTGAACAGGTGTTGCTCGCCGACCCGTGCGAGGGTTCGCCTGATCTCGGGCTGGAACAGAATCACCAGGGCAAGCACGATCTGGGACCAGAAGCTGTGGATGAGCCAGTCGAGGGTGTAGAACTCGAAGGCCTGCGAGGCAATAAGCACGAGTACGATGAGCCCGATGCCGATGAGCATCTGGAAGGCCCGCGTGCCCTTGATGATGAGCAGCAAACGGTAGAAGAGATAGTAGACGAGAGCGATGTCCAGCGTGTCGTTGAACCACCGGAAGTGCTCAAGGGCCTCGCGTATTTCAGTAAAGTTATTGAACATATAAAGTAAAATTCCAAATTTCAAACAACAAATCCCAAATAAAGTCCAAATTCAAAATTTCAATGTCCGAAACATTTGTAATTTGGTGCCCGATATTTGGAATTTATTTGTATTTTGGTGCTTGTCATTTGGCGCTTCGTTTAATTATCACATCCGTCATCCTCGCCACCTGCGTCATCCTCGCCACGTCATGGACCCGCACCATCTGTGCGCCTCGCTCGATGCCGAGCGCCACAGTGGCTGCCGTGCCGTCCACACGCTGCTCCGGCACGGGGATGCCCAGGACCGTGCCGATGAATTTTTTTCGTGATGTGCCGAGTACGATCGGCCTGCCCAGGGCGCGGAACTCCTCAAGCCTGTTCACGAGCGTAAGGTTGTGCTCGAGCGTCTTGCCGAATCCGATGCCCGGATCGATCAGGACCTTTTCCCGGTCTACGCCGGCCTTTACGGCGATCTCGATCCCTTCCTCAAGATAGGACAGGACCTCGCCTACCACATCGCCGTAAACGGGGTCCCGTTGCATGTCACGCGGCGTGCCTTTGATGTGCATGATGACCACGGCCGCGCCGTGATCCGCAACCACCCGCGCCATATCCGGGGAGAATCGAAGTCCACTGATGTCGTTCACGATCCCTGCGCCGGCTTGAAGCGCTTTTTTTGCCACGGATGACTTATACGTATCGACCGAGAGCGGCACCGTAAGCTCGGACGAAAGACGTTCGATGATCGGGATGATCCTGCGGAGTTCCTCCTCCTCGGTAAGGGGCGCCGCCCCGGGCCGGGTGGACTCTCCGCCGATATCGATGATGTCCGCACCCGCGGCAGCCATCTCCCGGGCATGAGCGAGTGCCTGGTCCATCTTTGCATATTGTCCGCCATCGGAAAAGGAGTCCGGCGTCACATTCAGGATCCCCATAATGTGCGTGCGCCTGCCGAGGTCGAGGACTTTGCCCCCGCACTCAATCTTATAATCCGAGCGCAGGTAGTTGTCAAGGAGAGAGTCGATTTTATCCGAAAGATCGGGAGGGATACGCCGATCAACGGCGAAAAGAGGGGAAAGGCGCCTCAGGTTGTCAGGGGTGCCGGTCAGGACGATTTCGCGGGAATCTCGCGAAGGGTTGTCGGCAGGATTGCGGTTCTCTGCAGAAAAAAAAACCGGAGCAGAAATTATGCCTGCTCCGATGTCTGATGATCGGATGAGAGTGCAGAGTATGTCCGCCTGGCCGGAGGTAAGGCCGGTCAGGGTTACTACGCAGGCCCCATGGCCGGAGATCCGGAGGACTGGCCCCATAGCGCCCTCCTAAGCCGCCGCGGGATGGCCGAGCACGATGGCGTCGATGTCGGCGGCGTCGAGGGTCTCCTTTTCGAGCAGGGCCTTGGC
>JBGPIG010000095.1:0-8829 GCA_041484745.1 Nitrospirota bacterium
ATCGTGTACGACGAGGAGAGCGTAAGAAATTACATGTCCCGCGCCGTGAAGGCGTCTCCCGACCGCCCGGTGCTCGTCGACAAGTATCTCGAAGACGCCATCGAGATGGACGTGGACGCGATCTCCGATGGGACGACCGTGGTCGTCGCCGGCATCATGGAGCATATCGAGGAGGCGGGCGTGCATTCCGGCGACTCCGCGTGCTCGCTCCCTCCGTTCTCGCTCCCGCCGGACATTATTCGTGAGATCGACCGCCAGGCGCGGATGCTCGCGCTCGAACTCGGCGTGGTCGGGCTCATGAACATACAGTTCGCCGTGAAAGAAGACCGGATCTACGTACTCGAGGTGAACCCCCGGGCCTCGCGGACCGTCCCGTTCGTGAGCAAGGCCATCGGCGTGCCGCTCGCCAAGCTTGCCGCCCGCGTGATGGCCGGCAAGACCCTCGTTGAGCTCGGATTCACCAAAGAGGTGACGATCAAACACATCGCGGTCAAGGAAGCGGTCTTTCCCTTTGCCAAGTTCCCGGGCGTGGACACGCTGCTCGGCCCGGAGATGAAGTCCACCGGCGAGGTCATGGGCATCGACGCGGACTTCGGCATGGCCTTTGCGAAGTCCCAGATCGCCGCGGGCAATCCCATGCCGGTGTCAGGGCGGGTGTTCCTAAGCGTGAAGGACAAGGACAAACCCGGCCTGCTGGAGGTGGCGCAGGGGCTGGAGAAGTCGGGGTTCTCCATCGTGGCCACACGGGGGACCGCCGATTATCTGAGAAAACGGGGGATAACGGTCGAGACCGTGAATAAGGTGACCGAGGGCAGGCCGCATATCGTCGACCGCATCACGGACATGCAGATCGACCTGGTGATCAATACGGTCTACGGCGCGGAATCTCAGAAGGATTCCTATTCCATCCGGCGCACGACCCTCGTTAAGGGGATACCCTATTTCACGACGATCTCCGCGGCAAAGGCCGCCGTGCGCGGCATCTCGGCGATCAAAACGAGACCATTACAGGTGAAGTCCATACAGGAGTATCATACGAAATGACACAAAAAGTCCCCATGACCAAAGACGGCTACGATAAGCTCAAACAGGAGCTCGATACCATTATCAAGGTCGAGCGGCCCAAGAACATCAGGGACATCGAAGAGGCACGGGCGCATGGAGACCTCTCGGAGAATGCCGAGTATCATGCAGCCAAGGAAAAACAGGGCATGCTCGACGCCAAAAAACGAGAACTGCAGCACAAACTGGCCCATGCCCAGATCATCGACATCTCAAAACTTTCAAATGAAAAGGTCGTGTTCGGTGCGACCGTTACGATCGCTGATACTGAATCAGCAGAAACCAAGAAGTATATGCTGGTGGGCCAGGAAGAGGCGGATTTCAAAAAGGGGAAGATATCGATCCAGTCCCCTGTCGGCAAGGCGCTCATCGGACATAAAGTGGGTGATGTGGTCATGATCAAGACGCCAACCAAGACCGTGGAATACGAGATACAGGAGATCGAGATTACCCTTGACTAAGCTGCACAAGGCACTGATCCTATCACACAAACCGGCGGGCAGGGGATATTACCGTCTCGTGCTCAAAGCTCCGGAAGCGGCGGTCGCCGCCGTCCCCGGTCAGTTCGTCATGCTCCGGGTAACGGAGAACAGGGACCCCCTCCTTGCCCGTCCTTTCGGCATTTCTTCCATCATCGCGCGAAAATCAATTGAGCTCTTCTACCGCGTAGCGGGCAGGGGGACCGCACTGCTCACCCGCATGAAGGCCGGTCACGCGCTCTCCCTTCTCGGCCCGCTCGGAAAAGGTTTCCTCCTGCCGGTCAAGGATGTCACCCCGGTGCTGATCGCCGGGGGCAGCGGTTTCCCCCCCCTTCATTTTTTCGCGATGCGCGCCGGCGACCGGGCGCACTTCTTTGTAGGCGCACGGGACAAGGAATGTCTGCCGCCGACCCGTGTGTTGACAAGCCTGAAGGCGAATACGGCCAAAGTGCATATTGCGACCGAGGACGGAAGTATGGGACGGCAAGGGATGTCCACGGACGCCCTGAAGGCTTTTCTGGCGAAGGAGGAGCGGAAGGACCGTCTGGTGATCTATGCCTGCGGACCCCATGCCATGCTGGCCGCGGTCAGCAGGATCGCGGCCGAACATTCCATCACCTGTTATGTTTCGACGGAGGAGCGCATGGCGTGCGGACTCGGCGCATGCATGGGTTGCTCGGTCCCGATGAAGGCGGGCGGTTACAAACGGGCATGCAAGGAAGGGCCTGTGTTCGACGCCAGGGACATCGCGTGGGGAGAGACCGTGATGGTGAACGTGAGGAATTCGGAGTTTAAAGTTCGGAGTGAATAATTGACGGACACGCAATAAGTTGGATTTAACCGCTGAGACGCAGAGACGCCGAGAGGATCCGTATTATTTTCAAGGCACATTTCTCCGTGGCTCAGCGTCTCCGCGGTAGATAATGAATTATAACGAATAAATCAATAAGTAAGAAGACATCAATATGCCGGCCAAAATAAAGACAAAACCCAACTTATCGGTCACCCTCGCGGGGATCAAGCTCAAGAACCCGGTGCTCACCGCGTCGGGAACGTTCGGCTACGGCGAAGAGTTCGCGGATTTTGTCGATCTGAACAAGCTGGGGGGAGTGATCGTTAAAGGCGTCTCGCTCAAGCCGATCGCGGGCAATCCTCCGCCGCGGATATGGGAAACGCCGTCGGGAATGCTGAACGCCATCGGGCTCGAGAACCCGGGGGTCGATGTGTTTATCAACGAGAAGCTGCCGTACCTCAGACGGTTCGATACGGCGGTGCTCGTGAACGTCTTCGGGTACAGCCTTGAAGAGTATGTCGGTGTCGTGGAGCGTCTTGACGGCGTCTCCGGGGTGTCCGGTCTTGAAGTGAACATTTCCTGCCCGAATGTGAAGGCGGGCGGGATCGTGTTCGGCACGAACGTCAAGGCGGCATTCGAACTTCTGTCCGCGGTCCGGAAAGCCACGAAGCTGCCGGTCATCGCAAAGCTTTCGCCGAACGTGACCGATATCACCGAATTCGCCCGGGCGGCCCGCGACGCGGGATGCGACGGACTTTCGCTCATCAATACGCTCCTCGGAATGGCCATAGACGTCCGCTGCAGGAGGCCCCGGCTCGCGAACTGCACCGGCGGTCTGTCCGGGCCGGCGATCCGGCCGGTGGCGGTCCGCATGGTCTGGCAGGCGGCGAAGGCGGTTTCCCTGCCGATCATCGGCATGGGAGGGATCGTCACGGGCGAGGACGCGCTTGAGTTTATCCTTGCCGGCGCCACGGCAGTTGCCGTGGGCACGGCGAACTTCGTGAACCCGCGGGCCACGCTCGACGTGCTCGATGACCTGGAGCGCTGCCTGCGGGAGCAGGGCGTCGGGGACCTGCAAAGTCTTATTGGAAAAGTGAGCGTCGGATGAGGATCATATCAAGCCTCAAGAGCAAGATCATCATCGCGGTCTCGACCATCCTGGCGGTGACCATCGGGTTTGGCACCTGGATGAACATCAGGTACCAGCAGGCGCAGCTGGAAAATGCGCTCGATGACAATGTGCTTATCATCGCGAATACCATCGAGCGGAGCCTTGCCAACGCCATGCTGAACGGCAAGAGCAAAGAGGTCCAGAATATTCTGGAGGCGGTGGGGAAGTATCATAATATCCACGAGGTGAATGTCTTCAGCCCGAACGGCGTGATCTTGAAGTCCTCAAAGCCGTGGCTGATGGGGAGAAAAGTGGAGCCCGCCCTTGAAAAATGGTTTTTGAAGGAAGAATTCAAAAAACCGATCAAGCGCGTGGATGAAGGCGTTTTCTCGGTGCTGTTCCCGATAGAGAACGATGAGCGATGTTTTCGTTGCCATGGCTCCAAGGTAAAAATAAACGGCGTGCTTGCCGTGGACGTGTCCATGGCCCATATCCAGGAGGAAATAGGCGACTTCAGTAAGAACATGGTCCTCTCGGCGCTTGGGGTGGCGGCGCTTCTCGCGTTCGCGCTCGCCCTCTATTTGACACGCTATGTGACAGACCCCATCCAGGACCTGATCGTCGCCATGGAGCGCGCGGAGCAGGGCCTTGAGGCAAGGGTGACGGTAAAGAGCTCCGACGATATCGGCAGGCTCGGCGAGACGTTCAATGCGCTGTTATCGAAGCTCGAACAGGCGCATAGGAAGGTCGAACAATATCACTTTGAGCAGATGACGCGCGCCGACCGGCTTGCGTCGATCGGAGAGATGGCGGCTGGCATTGCGCATGAGATTAAGAACCCTCTGGCCGGGATCGCGGGGGTGATCCAGGTCTTCAAGAATGAGCTGCCGGTCGGCGACCAGAAAAAAGACGTGCTCGAAGAGGTGCTGTCGCAGGTCGAGCGCATAGACAAGGCGGTACGACACCTGCTTTCCTTTGCCCGGCCGCCGGAGCCGAACATGAAGATGGTGGACGTCAACGAGTTGATCGGCAAGCTCCTCGACTTCCTCTCTCCGCAGTTCGCCAAATACGCTATTCGGGCCGAACGGAGATTAGCGCCGGAACTCCCCTGGCTGACCCTCGATCCCGATCTGTTCCAGCAAGCGCTGATCAATATTGCGCTGAATGCGGTCCAGGCCATGCCCTTAGGGGGGAAGTTCGTCGTGGAGACCAGAGCTACCAAGGCTTCGGGAGACAATCCCGGTTTGGTGGAGATCATATTCAACGATACCGGAAAAGGCATCCCCCTGGAGAACCGAAGCAGGATCTTTAATCCCTTTTTTACCACGCGCCAGCAGGGTACGGGTCTGGGGCTCGCGATTACCCAGCGTATTGTGCAGCAACATAAGGGGGAAATTGACTTCACGAGCGTTCCCGGGGAGGGGTCCACGTTCAAGATAACGTTCGCCTATCCTCAGAACGCGAAGGCATAAGAAGGAGCGCGAACACTCCGTCATGGACCCTGTTTGACGATCGCATCCCGTTGTTTATTCTGTCCGTTCTTCCCGCATCGCCCGCCTGACAAAAAAATATAACTCGACGATCATAACCTCTTTACGCTCCCGGTGTACCTCGTCCTATCCTCCTTCACTGTTCATCCTATAAACGGCAGTTAGCCACAAAACGCACATAATGCACATAGACAAAACAAGAAGTTGAAAGTTAATACTAAATCGGTGAGGTATTTCCCAAACACGTGTACCTGATTTCTTTTTGTGATTTCTGCCTGCGCCGGCGCTTATGAGTGCGCATGCGCGAATGCACAGTGTGCTTTTTGTGGTTCAACTGTTCTTTTAAGGGTCGCGCCTTTGAAGTCATCGTAAATGACGTCGGCACCGAATAAGGTTTTTCGGAATCAAGAATCAGGGTTTCCCCGATGGACAAATTGTTTCAAAAATGTCACTCTGAGTTCCAAAAAATACCATAATAGCGGGAAATGAAAATCTACTGGAGGAAAGAGGATCTATGTCTCTTATCGATGCGCCACGCGACGTGGTATTTGTCCACGGCGTCCAATGGGTGCGGGACGCGCAATTAAAAGGTTATTCTCAGCCTCTGCAGGACCTCATGCAAAACCAGGCGCCCAGTGTGTATTTCAGGTATCACGAAGTACTATGGTCGGATGTAGTGGAAGTGGATGAACAAAAGATTCTGGCGGGCCAAGGAGTTATCAGGGACATTCTTACGGCAAATTACGCAAGCGCCGTGTTCGATCTATTCAGTCTTATCGGTCAAAAAGCGGGATTCAGGTTACCCTCGGCACAGGAAACCTTCGCGATGCAACTCCCGAAGCTGATAGCAAGCAAAGGCGGTTTTGTCGAAAAAGCTTTGAGCGCCATTCTCGACATCGTTTTTTATTTTTCACCACGCTACGGGCCGTCTGTTCGCGCGCGAGTGCGTGAAACAATCGATGCCATAAAGCAAAGCAACGGCTTGCCGCCCGTTCTTTTCGGACACAGCCTCGGATCGGTTATTCTTCTCGATATCATCCGGGAAGATCTGTCGAAGAACGCCCCTTATGTGGGAGGTTTTGTGTCCGCCGGAAGCCCGATCGGCTTATTTCAGCCGAACGAGGATAACGCGCAGTTTAACTCATTCGACTGGGTAAATTGCTATGACGCTGACGATCTCGTCGGTTTTTGGAACCCCTTGCTGAGAAAGGGATATGTGACGGTCATGGACCAGAGGATAGATACGCATGAATTCCCTTTCTATTCGCATATAAAATACTGGACAAACTCTATTGTTGCACGAGAACTGGTCGATATGAGTTTGACTGTCTAAGCGAGTTTATTGGAGGAGAATACCGTGAACCGATTAATACTCCTATTGATTATGGTTGTCGTAATGGGCTGTTCGGCATCAGCAATTATACCGGCTAAAGTTACCTATACCTACCCATTGGAAGAACCGCTTGCAACATATGAAACAATTGCCGAAATCGGGGCAGTAGCCTATCTTGACAATGGCAGCCTGGAGCTCTATCTGCCTCAATACGCGCCCGATCCTTCGAAACCGAATCCCTTTAGACCTCAGCGATTCGTTTTTAATAAATCGAGTCAGGAAGCGGTCTGGCAGGAGCGAAAAGACCCTGAATTTTTACTGCGGACGATCCTGTCAAAGGAGCAATTACAGGTGGAAGGATCGGGCGATACCATTGCCCTTAATGAAGGGATGCTTCTCGTAACCTTTCCGAAAGACGGCCGGAAATATGGCGATCTTGCCGGGAAGCACATCTGGCTGACTTCAACGGCAGGCCCGGATGAAATCTTTAAAGTTCGCGGAGTTTACTGGAAATCAAAGGCCTCCTTTGAGGATTTAACGAAGTAAGGTTGCTCCATGGAAAGGGAACGCGGTTTATCTGCCTTGAGATTAAAAGCATATAGCTGAGTCGCGGTAAGGGAAGAGCAACCACTTGCTTGACAAGTCAAATCCGTAAGTTCATACTGCCTCAAATGAATTCTGGAGTGATGACATGCAGCCACAGCCCACAGACCTCATGCTCTCGGGAAAGCGCGTCCATGTCTGGATCGGCGGCACGGGGCCGGCTCTTCTCCTGCTCCACTCGGCCTGGGGAGACGCGTCGATGAGCTGGGCCCCTGTCTGGAACGAGCTCAGTCGATTTTTTACCGTTCTTGCGCCTGATATGCCGGGCTTCGGAGCATCGGACCCGCTGGACCTGCCGACGCTCTCCGCCAATGCCAGGGTCCTGAAGGATCTGCTTGACAGCCGGAAGACGGACCGCGCAATCGTCGTGGGTAACTCCTTCGGCGCGGCCATAGCCATCGAATTCGCCGCATCCTTTCCCGAAAGCACCCGCCTTCTCGTGCTGGTGAACGGCGGGTACGTGCCCGCACTTCCCAAGTTCATGAGAAAGCTGATCAGCCTTCCGGCGCTGGAAAAGCCCTTCCGCGCGCTTATACGAAAGGCGACCTATTCGGATAAAGCGCTCGCGAAGGCCTTCCCGAAGCCCTCTAAACTGCCATCGGGATTTATCGATCAAATACGAACAAACGAAGAGAAACAATCCCGGGTCGTCTTCGACACCATCCTCAACCATGAAAAGCCGCAGGTTCCTCCGTCGGTCCCCGTTGCCATGATATGGGGAACAGGGGACAGGCTCCTCTCAATGAATCAGCTTAAGACCCTCCGGAAGTGGCTTGGCAACGCGAAGTTCGTACCCATTGAAAACGCCGGCCACATGCCGCAGGTGGAAAGGCCGGAGGAGTTCGTGGCGGCGATGAGAAGGCTTAATAGTGAGGAAGTTTGAAGTGTGAAGTTTGAAGTTTGAAGAGGGAAGTTTGAAAAGAAGCGTGGATGAGGCAGAACGTGAAAAGTGACTTGCCGGATCGGACTTTTGAGTTTGCGAAACAGATCGTGGGGTTGTGTCAGCAGTTGGACTGTTCGCCGGGGGTGCCACGCACGCTTGCGAACCAGCTCCTACGCTCGGGAACCTCCATCGGGGCAAATGTTGAGGAAGGACAGGCCTCTCAGAGTGAGGCGGACTTTGTGAGCAAATACAGCATTGCCTGCAAGGAAGCCCGCGAAAACGCACTACTGGCGTCGTTTGATCACGGCAACCGATCTGCTCGATGCCGCCCGGCTCAAGCCCCACGCTGATGAATGCAATGAACTCATCGCCATTCTCACCAGCATCATAATAAAGATACGCGCCAAAAAAGGATTGGCTGGCGCGAAGAGAGAAGTGTGAAGTGTGAAGAGAGAAGAGTGAAATGACTTCTAACATCGGGAAAGCATATGGCTTCAAACTTCACCCTTCAAACTTCTAACTTTTTCAAGACAGGCACTATAGATTTCAAACTTCACCCTTCAAACTTCAAACTTCTAACGGGGGTTTCCATGGATGTCATTGATGCGTTGAACACACGGTTTACGGTCCGCGCTTTTAAGCCTGATCCAATCGACCGCCGCACGCTCGAAAGGATCATGGAGGCGGCGCTCAAGGCGCCTTCCTGGGCCAATACCCAGCCGTGGGAGATCTACGTAGCAGGCGGCGAGGTCTTGAACAGACTGCGCGAGGCCTATCTTACGAACCTTAAGAACTGCGTGGCGCGAAACCCCGATCTTACCGCGCCGAAGCAATGGCCGCCGGCGCTCCTGAAACGGATGGAGGCACTGAAGTCCGAGCGCATGGCAACCATTGAGCGGGTCTGTCTGGACAAATCCGTGATCAAGGACCTGGCGGAAATGAATTATCATTTCTTTCATGCGCCGGTGGTCGCGTATATCTGCATGGACCGCACGCTCACCCCATGGTCGATCTTCGACCTCGGCCTTTTTTCCCAGAGCCTCATGCTGGCGGCGCGTCACTTCGGCCTCGATTC